>JACDDZ010000366.1 GCA_013816695.1 Gemmatimonadaceae bacterium | reverse complement strand
AGCTGGCCAGCAAGTCTCTCGACGACCTGATGCGCGGAATCAACTCGGTCCCTGAATCTGTCCGCACCGCAGTCCGCAACAATGGCGGCGGGCACTGGAACCACTCGATGTTCTGGGAGGTCATGGGCCCCAACTCCGGCGGCGCACCCTCGGGCAGTGTTGGTGACGCGATCAACTCGGCATTTGGTGGGTTTGACAAATTCAAGGAACAGTGGGCCGCGGCCGGAACCGGACGCTTTGGATCGGGATGGGTTTGGCTGGTGAATGACGGCGGTAAGCTGTCCATCACGAGCACGCCGAACCAGGACAACCCTCTCATGGAAGGCAAGACGGCAATTCTCGGCCTCGATGTCTGGGAGCATGCGTACTACCTCAACTACCAGAACAAGCGACCAGACTATATCACGGCGTGGTGGAATGTCGTGAACTGGCCGGCCGTAGCTAAGCGCTTTGGGAAGTAGGTCCTAAAAGCGGAAGGGGAAGGTAACGAAGGCGGCCCATGCTTTTACTAAACGCTACCTCGCCGCTTCACCTTCCAGATAGGTGTATCCCTCAAGCCCGGCAACGTAGTCAGCGATGAAAGTATTCGCCTCCTGCCGCGTGAGACCTGCCGCATTGGAGACCTTCCGCCTGAACGTTGCTAGCAGGTCGGGCGCACGGAACTGAACGTAGGCGAGAACCTCTGTAACTGTGTCGCCATGCACGAGATCGGTTACTGCATATCCATTCTCCGACAAACGGATGTGAACAGCGTTCGTATCCCCGAAGAGATTGTGCAGGTCACCCAGAATTTCCTGGTACGCACCCGTCAGAAATATTCCCAGGATGTACGGCTCACCGTCGTCTGCAAAGCGGTGCAGCTCGAGTGCCGGGTTGGGAACGCGATCGCCAATAAAGCGCTCGATCTTGCCATCTGAGTCGCAAGTCACGTCCTGGATCGTTCCCCGGCGTGTGGGTTCCTCATCAAGACGGTGAATCGGCATTATCGGGAATATCTGGTCGATGGCCCAACTATCCGGCAGCGACTGGAAGAGCGAGAAGTTGCAGAAATAGCGATCTACAAGCGTCGCATCCAGGTCCTCCATGATATCGCTGTATTCCTCACGGTCTCGCTGCGCAATTCGCGCCACGCGAGTGATCGTCGTGATATAGATCTGCTCGGCAAGCGCACGTTCCCGCAGCGAGAGCACGCCGCTGTTGAACAGCTCCTGCGCGCGCTCCTTGGCGAATGTGGCATCGTGGAACACTTCGCGTACGCGGCGCGTTGAGACGGCGTTGTAGTCCGCAAGCATTTCGTGCAGGAACGCGTTGTCGTCTTCGGTAAGATCGGGAACCGTATGGTCCGCCTGCGACTCGACGTCGATAACACTGAGCAGCAGCAGTGCGTGATGCGCTGTCAGCGCGCGTCCCGACTCACTTATGATGTGCGGCATCGGCAGTTCCTGAGCCCTGCACGATTCAGCGAGCGTGTATACAACGTCGTTCGCGTATTCCTGCAGCGAATAATTCACTGACGCCTGCGAGGTCGAATTGCTGCCGTCGTAGTCCACACCCAGCCCGCCGCCTACATCCACGTGCGTCACATCCACGCCCATGGCGCGAAGTTCGGCATAGTAGCGCGAAATCTCCTGCAGCCCGGCCTTGATGTACCGGATGTCCGTGATCTGCGAGCCGAGATGGAAATGGATCAGCTTGAGGATATCCAGCTTTCCCGCGGCGCGGAGCTTCTCCACGAGCTTTACCAATTGCGCGGTTCCAAGTCCGAACTTGGATTTCTCCCCACCGCTCTTGGCCCAACGACCCGAACCTTCGGAGTAAAGCTTGATGCGAACGCCAACCGTCGGAACAACGTCCAGCTCCTCCGCTACCTGGAGCAGAACATCGACCTCGCTCAGCTGCTCCATGACGATGAACACCTGGTGCCCGAGCTTCTGGCCCATGAGCGCGAGCCGCATGAACTCCTCGTCCTTATAGCCGTTACAGACAATTATGTGATCTGTGTTTTCGGCCAGTCCGAGGATGGCCTGCAGCTCCGGCTTGCTCCCGCATTCGAGTCCCACCCCTGTGGATTTCCCGAACTCGACAATCTCCTCGATCACGTGGCGCTGCTGATTGACCTTGATCGGAAAAACCGTTGTGTAACC
>JACDDZ010000365.1 GCA_013816695.1 Gemmatimonadaceae bacterium | reverse complement strand
ATGAGTACGCGCCTGTATCGTCCATGGAGACCAATGCATTTCCCCTGTGCGCGCTTCGAACTTCGCACCCGCCTTCACAGGGCACGAGCAGGAGGTCGACTGATTCGCGCTCGAGCAGACGCGAAGCAATCGACTCGCGCTGTACAGCGCGGCCTGCTCCGCGCAGTCCAACGTAGATGTGAGCCATGGCGTTCCCGCTGACCATCACCGCTGCATCGGGTTTGAATCGCATTGGCCAGGGATGCGCCAGTACGGACAGACCCCATGATCGCACGAGCGCCGCGAGGTCATCGTGGCGTTTCACAGGCGAGTGCCCGTGATCGCTTACTATCCACAGGTGGGTCGCCGGCCATGTTCCATCTTTTTCAGCAGCGGCTCGAATCGCACCTGCCATGTGGTCCACAATTGCCAGGGCTTCGCGGGTCAGCTCGGACTCGTGACCGCGCGCATGTGACGTCTTGTCTATGCCTGTGAGAGCGGCGAATGCAAAGTCCGGTTTATCCTCGACCAGTTTTCGCGTAAAGTTGGCGGCAATATCGCGATCGATTGCGAGCCAGCCGCGAACGTTTCCGCGGAAATGCGTAATTCCTGTGCGCAGCACGAAGCGGGCGCCCTGACCCAATCGCTCGTGAGCCTGGAGGCCGCGCCCAATCACGTTCATCGCCGCGAGGCTGGATGGCGCCAGCTCGAAGATAGTGGGCGCGCTGGATAGGAGGTCGGCATCGACATGCCGCATCTCTGCGCCCACATAACTGCGTGAGTGAAAGGGCATGCGCGCGAGTTTGCGGGAGCGATCGTACCAGCGAAGGCCTGGAAGCCCGACAGGCCCGGGGAACCTGCCCATCAGGAATGGCGTGTAAGCTGGTCCGGTCACACTGGGGAATACAGAAGTAACCGTGCTAAGCGCGCCCTCATCGCGCAGGCGGGCAAGCGCCGGTACCTGGCCGCGCGCGATGGCTTCTGCCAGTGCATCGGGGCGGAGCCCATCGGCCACAAGAATGACTACCGACACTGTATCATCTGGCGGGATTCGTGCATTTTGAACGCAATATTCCCGCAACCATCGCTCTGTTTGATCATGAAAGAAAAGAAAGTCTCACCCGCGAAGTCGAACGGCAAGCGCGCGAAAGCCACTAAAAGCCGCGCACGCACACCTTCAGGCAAGAAGATGGATCCGGAGAAACGTGCATCCGCAGAAGTGGATGCCCTTGCCGGACTCAAGGAGCGTACCGAAGAAGGTCATCGCAAGGCAGGCCGCGTGCCCCCGTCCAGGAAAGGCAACGCGCATCTTGCGGGCGCAACCCGAATCATTGACGACGCGATCAGGACTCCGTGGAGTCCAATAACCGAAGACGAAAAGCTACTGCAGTCCGGTACGGACGGCGTCGACTTCACGCGCACCGACACGTGGCGCGTAATGCGGATCATGGGCGAGTTCATCGAAGGTTTTGATACGCTCGCCAATGTCGAAAAAGCGGTAACCATCTTCGGCTCGGCGCGAGTTGGGCCCGACGATCCGCAGTATGAGAATGCGCGCGCCGTCGCATTCGAGCTGGCCAAGGCAGGCTTTGCCGTGATAACCGGCGCCGGCCCCGGAATCATGGAAGCGGCGAACAAGGGCGCAAAGGAAGGAGGCGGCCGGTCGGTAGGCTGCAATATCGAGCTTCCTTTCGAGCAGGGCGCCAACCCGTATGTCGACACGCTCGTAAACTTCCGGTACTTCTTTGTAAGGAAGACGATGTTCATCAAGTACTCGTCGGCCTTCATCATATTTCCGGGAGGATTCGGAACGCTCGACGAATTGTTCGAATCCCTGACTCTCATCCAGACAGGAAAGATCTATCAGTTCCCGGTGATTCTCTTCGGACGGCACTACTGGGCCGGGCTCCTGCGCTGGCTACAAACGCGTGCGCTGAGCGAAGGGAAAATCGCTGAAGGCGACATGGATCTGATCGTGCTTACCGATGATCCCGCGGAGGCCGCAAATGCCGTGATCTCTTCGTACAATGCGCTGATGGCCACGCCCGCAGCCCATAAAATGAGAAACAACGTCTAGACGGAGAAAGCGACGTTGCGGGAACGAAATCGGCTCGGTAGCTTGCGAATAGAGACGCCCGACGACTGTGCGGGCGTTTCTTCGTTATAGGAGATGAAACAAA
>JACDDZ010000057.1 GCA_013816695.1 Gemmatimonadaceae bacterium | reverse complement strand
TTGATCGATCCGCTGGCGGATCGCGCATTCGTGCTGACAGCTGTATCGGCGTACCTGATTGATGGGATTTTCACCACTTCGCAGTATTTCCTTTTCCTTTCGCGCGACATTGCGACGGCTATAGGATTTGTTGTCGCGCGGATGGTTCCCGACCTGCGGCCGGTTGTGTTTCAGGCGCGAATGTTAGGCAAGATTGTTACCGTGCTTCAGCTTGGCACACTCGTCGTTGTGCTCTTCCTGCCGCGGTTTACAGATTTGCTCGTGCTGGTAATTGCGATTGTCTCGGTAGCGTCGATCGTGGACTACACAATCGCCCTATGGAAGGCACGCAGGAAGAGCCCGGCCTGAGATCGATTTGCCGCACTCTGGCAGCCTTCGGCGTGGCCGCCGCCCTGTGCCCATGTCGGACGCCGGCACAGGGGAGGCCGGAGTTCCGCATTGACGGCATTGTTTCCAAATCGACGGCGGTTCAGGCCGGAGGAGGAGTGCTCTTTCCGCTTGGCACGTATGTTCGGTCTGGGCTGGTCGTCGGTGCCGGCATCACGGGTGGGAAACCGGGTTTTCGCGCCGATTTTGTTAACGCCTTTCACGTGGATCCCTTCCGTGAATCGCGGTGGGGGCCGTACGGGGCCGGCGGTTTTTCCTTCCGGCACGATGAAGCCGGCAAGGGTTCGAATACCTTCCTTCTAGTGCTGATCGGTGTCGAGGGCCCGCCGCGAAACGGGTTCTCACCCGCCTTCGAGCTCGGACTGGGCGGTGGAGTACGAGCCGGAGTAATACTGCGAAGGGCGCAGGGCAGAAACCGGTAAAAGAAAGGGCGCCTCGAATGGCGCCCTCTTTTCAACCCGCCTGTTTTTGTTTCGCAGGCTGAGCGAACCGCTCCCCAAGAATCCTCAATTCAACGAGCTGAACCGCAGAGAGCTCGTGGTAGCGCTCTGTAAGGTATTCCATGGTCTGGTCGAACCATTCCTTCTGATCGTGTTCTGCCGCTCCGATTACTCCGCTCCGCATGATATGCTGAAACATCTCGTCTCGAGCCTGCTCGAAAGGCGTTGCCTCTCGTTTCACAGGTTCTTTTCGCATTCGGGTCTTTTTCTTATTTATCAAAGGACAATTTGGTTTGTGTTTTGGTGCTCATTGATTGGACAACTTCAGGTGAAAAAAAGTTCGTTATGGAGCGTGGAATAGCTGTTACGCCGCTGCGCGCCGCTTCATGAACTCGAGCAAAAGCTCGACCAGATACTCGGCGTTTTCCTCGGGTACCAACCGTCCCACCCCTGGGAGCCGAACGATGCGGCCGTCGGGCAGCTCATTGATGAGCCGGTCCGCGATTTTCGCGTCGATCCAGCGATCTTCCTCTCCCCATATAACGAGCGAGGGAGCAAGAATGCTGGAAAGGTCGATTTCTTCCATGTCGGCGGCTGTCACCGAGCTGGCAAGCGCCAGTAGGTGATTGACTCCGTCGCGCCCTACGAAGGGTGCAAGATAACGTGCTATGAGTCGCATTGGCATATGGTCGGGATTTGCGACACTCCCCCGCAAAACTCCTTCGAGCAGGGGTGCCGCCCCTAGAACGCCTCTAGTCAGTCGAAATGCGAATTTCGCAGTGCGGCGCTGCATCTGGATGATGTCCCGGGCAGGAACCTGTTCGAACGCCGGAGTATTGATCAGGACCAGTTTTTCCACCCGGTCAGGCCTGGTTGCTGCGAGCGCGAGCGCTACGTCACCGCCAATGTCTACCCCGACGATGATTGCCTTTTGAACCCGAAGAGCAGTCATCGCAGCGTCCAGGTAGTCGGCCTGGGCCGAAATTCCGAACGATGCGTCGTATGGCCTGTCGGATTCGCCGTAACCGAACAAATCAACCGCATAGGCTGTGTGACCCGCAGCTGAGATGGCGGGAGCGACCCCACGCCACAGAAAGGTGCACGTCCCAAAGCCGTGAACGAGTATGACGGCAGTGCCGCCGTGCCCGTAACGCTCTACGTGCATGGCGCCCGGGCCTACCGGAACGCGAAGAATGTCAGCTTGCAATGGCCTTACCCTCTGATACCTTACTTCGAAATACGGCAGGAGCCGCACGGAGTTTGCGGGAAGTACTATACACAACTCGTACCGGGACAATTCCGAGCATGGAAGATAAAGATAAGAACCGACGACGAAATGCGGCCCGTAACTCGAAAAAAGACAGTTCGAGGAAGGTCTTTCTGGGCATACTCGGAGCAATCCTGGTCATCGGGGCACTTTCCATCGTCTACATGACGACAAAGAAGGCAGAACCATCAGCCGTTCAAACCATAACCCCCCCGCCCCCGGGCGGTGCCAAGGCGGAAGGCTACGTTCTGGGAAATCCATCCGCTCCGGTCCACATCCTGGAGTTCGCGGACTTCGAGTGTCCCAGCTGCGCCCGCTTCAGCATCCTCACCGAAGCTGATGTCAGGAAGCAGATCGTGGATGCAGGGCTGGCCAGCTTTACCTTCTACGATTTCTCCCTCCCGCAGCACAAGAACAGTCTCGCCGCACACAACAGCGCTGCCTGCGCAGGGGAGCAGGGCAAGTTCTGGGAAATGCATGATCGCCTGTTCAACGAGCAGGACCGGTGGAATACAGAGGCCACGGACGACCCAACGACCCTTATGCGCGACTACGCTCGCGCACTGGGAATCGCTATCCCGCAGTGGGACAAGTGTGTTGCATCGAGAAAGTATCAGTACCGGATCGATGCGAACCAGGCCGAGGGGGCGCGTCGCAACGTGAACTCGACACCCACCTTCATTATCGGCGACAAACTGTTTGCCGGCAGCCTCTCGTACGACGAGTTCAAGAAATACGTCGACGAGGCGGTGGCAGCGAAGGGCAAGGTTTCACCGGGCCAGTGACAAAACGCATGATGATCGCGGCGCTCGCCCTCATCGGGGCGTTCGTCGCCACATACCTGACGCTCTACAAGATTGGCGTTATCGGACAGCTGACCTGCAGCATTCAGGGGTGCGAAACGGTTAACGCCAGTCGATGGGCGACCTTCCTGGGTTTTCCAGTGGCTGCGTGGGGCGTGGCGTTCTACGTGGCCATGTTCGTGGTTGCGCTAATAGGCACGAGCCGCACTTACGAAGACGAGAGAAATTTCTCGCAGGCTCTGGCGCTGATGTCCGGGATGGGAGTGATCTTTTCCGGGTGGCTCACGTATCTGGAGCTTTTTGTCATTCACGCGGTTTGCATGTGGTGCGTCACGTCGGCAGTGATCGTCACCATCATCTTCGTCCTCTCGCTTCGGGATCTCGGCGAGAGGGGAAACTCAGTGGGAGACGCTACGCCCGCTTGAGGGCCGCTGCCGGGCCATGGCGTCGTCGAGACGCAGCTTCGGCTTCTGCTCCACAGGCTCTTCCTCGTTGCCTTCGCGCGATCTGCGACGGAACGGAACGAGATCACGACCGAGGGCCACGAGTGCCCGCGTAGCCACAGTGCTCGCCAGCGGCTCGGGAATCCCCATTACACGAACGTATGTATCGATGGCGCGATCGAAGGACAGGTCTTCCGCAAGCGTATCGACGAACATGAGTGCATTGTCGACATGGGCACGGATGATTGTTTCTTCGGCGCGAGCCTGTGACAGTCGGAGCCGTCGTTCGGCGCTCGGATTGAGCTTGCGCCCAAAAATCGATTCTGGGAAAAGACTACTTAGGAACATGAACCTTCCAATTGGGAGTTTGTGCTCAGTACAGTCTAACATGAGGCACGGTTCGTACCACCGTTAGCCCTCTTTATCCTCGTATTGTTCCTTCAGGGAGGCCACAACATTTGGGTCGGCCAGGGTAGTTGTGTCCCCCAGGGCCCGGCCTTCTGCGATGTCCCGAAGCAGGCGTCTCATGATCTTGCCCGATCGTGTTTTTGGCAGGTCCGCGGAGAACAGAATGTCGTCGGGCCGGGCGAGGGCGCCGATCTTGTCGGCCACGAATTTCTTGAGCTCGTCGCGCAGCTGAGTTGACTGTTTCTGGCCTTCGCGGAGGGTGACGAATGCGGCAATGGACTGGCCCTTCAGCTCGTGTGCCTTTCCAACTACAGCCGCTTCTGCGACCGCGGGATGTTCGACTAGAGCCGATTCGACTTCCATGGTTCCAATCCGGTGTCCAGCGACGTTCAGGACATCGTCGACGCGGCCCATGATCCAGAAGAAGCCATCGCTGTCGCGCTTTGCGCCGTCGCCCGGGAAATAAAGATCGGGTCGATTGTCCCATTTCGTGAAATACGTATTCACGTATCGCTCGTCGTCGTTCCAGATGGTACGTAGCATGGACGGCCAGGGCTTGGTCAATGCCAGAAGTCCGCCGCCGACATCGATTCGTTCCGCAGCGGAGTCGAGGAGCTCCGCTGTATATCCCGGCAGGGCCCGGGTTGCGCTTCCCGGCTTCGTTTCCGTTACGCCAGGGAGTGGAGAGATGACAATTGCGCCGGTTTCGGTCTGCCACCATGTGTCGACGATGGGGCAGCGGTTGCCGCCAATGTGCTCGCGGTACCACATCCAGGCTTCCGGATTGATTGGTTCGCCAACAGATCCGAGCAGGCGAATCCTGGACAGGTCGTGTTTTGCGGGATGGTGGTCGCCCCATTTCATGAAGGCGCGGATTGCAGTTGGCGCAGTGTAGAGGATTGTGACGCCGTGCTGCGCGCAGATATCCCAGAAGCGGTCCTTGTCGGGCCAGTCAGGCGCGCCTTCGTACATGACGCACGTTGCACCGTTGGCGAGGGGACCGTAAACCAGGTACGAATGGCCGGTCACCCAGCCTACGTCTGCAGTGCACCAAAAGACATCGTTGTCGCGCAGGTCGAACACCATCTTCGTCGTGGCAGTAACGCCGGTGAGGTAACCGCCGGTTGTGTGAACGATTCCTTTCGGTTTTCCTGTAGTGCCCGACGTATAAAGGATGTAGAGCACATCTTCTGAATCCATCGCCTCCGGCTCGCAATGCATGGCCGCTTTGTGCATGAGGCGATGCCACCAGTGATCGCGGCCTTCGGTCATTTCTGCAAAGGCTTCGTCGCCACCACTTCCGGGTCGGCGTTGAACCACGATCACATGCTCGATTGTCGGCGTTGCTTCGAGCGCCTTATCTGCGTTTCGCTTGAGGGGAATTATCTGGCCGCGCCGGTATCCGCCATCTGCGGTAATGAGAACCTTGGCTTCAGCGTCGTTGATCCGGTCGCGCAGGGACTCCGGGGAAAACCCGCCAAACACAACAGAGTGAATGGCGCCAATGCGCGCGCACGCGAGCATAGAGATCGCGGCTTCGGGAATGAGCGGAAGATAGATCGCTACCCGGTCGCCTTTTTTGACACCAAGCTCCTTGAGCACATTCGAGAACTTCGTTACTTCGCGGTACAGGTCCCAGTAGGTAAGGGTGCGGTGGTCTCCGGGCTCACCTTCCCAGATTATGGCGGCCTTGTTTCTCCATCCACCCTCGACATGGCGATCGATGCAGTTCGACGAGACGTTGAGCTTGCCGCCGAGAAACCATTTTACGTGAGGCGGATTCCACTCGAGGACCTTGTCCCAGGGCTTAATCCATTCGAGCTCTTCGGCCATGTTCGCCCAAAAGCCCTCTGGATCTGCGGCGGCCGCGGCGTACAGTTTTTCATCGCCTACGTGGGCTTCACGCCGGAATTCGTCGGAGGGCGGAAATTTTCTGTTTTCCTGGAGCAGAACGTCGATATTCTGGTCGGACATCATCAGCCTTCGTTTCTGGTAAGCGCGGAAATACGGTCGGAATTAAAGCATATTCCGACTACTATAGAAGGCGCTAGTCCTCCTCAAATGTTATCAATTGACAAGTCCGGGATTATTGACCGCCAGCGCTGTAACGCGAAGATTCGGCCGCCGGATAGCGGTCGATGGCGTGTCGTTCGAATTGGCAGCTGGCGAATCGCTCGCTCTTTTCGGGCCGAACGGGGCAGGGAAGACAACACTCCTGCGCTTACTCGGCGGCTTGCTCAAGCCCGATGAAGGGTCGGTAACGCTTGCGGGTGCGGCCCTTGGTGGAAATACGATGCTGCGCGCGAAGATCGGTATGATTTCACATCGGACTATGTTGTATCCGGCACTGACGGCGATGGAGAATGTGGAATTCGCCGCGCGGCTATATGGAAAGAGTGACGCGGCCACTGCAGCTGCCGACGTGCTTGGGCGTCTCGGAATCGAACAGGTGCGAACGCCGGTAAGATTGTTGAGCCGCGGCATGCAGCAACGCGTTTCGATTGCGCGCGCGCTCGTGAACCGTCCCGTGTTACTGCTGGCTGATGAACCGTACACGGGACTGGACGAGAGCGGGGCTCAGGCATTGACCAGTGTCTTCAGGGAGCTGACACAGGAGGGAGCGGCGCTCGTTCTTGTAACCCACCAGCTCAACGAAGGACTGGAAGTCGCTGATCACGCAGCCGTAATGGTGGACGGCGCGTTCATTCGGTATGAGTCGAGCGAACAGATTAGTCGCGGCGAATATGCTGGGCAGTATCGCGCCATGGTTGCGGCCAATGCATAGCGTGCTGTCGGCCGCATGGCTCATTGCAAGAAAGGACCTGTCGATCGAGTTCAGGACCAAGAGCGCGTTCATCGGCTCGCTTGTATTCGCCCTGGTGGGGATCGTGATTTTCTATTTCGCCTGGGATTCAACTGCCGTAACGTCGATTGACATAGCCCCTGGAGTCCTTTGGGGAATTTTCATGTTCGCAGGGCTCACCGGACTGCATCGCGCTTTTGCTATCGAGCACGAGGAGCGTGCAATGGACGCATTGCTTGCGGCACCCGTGGATCGCGAGGCGATATTCCTGGGCAAGGCAATCGCGAACCTCGCTCTTGTCGTTGCCGTCCAGGTGATTGCAATTCCTGCAGTTGGACTGTTTTACAACGTCCCGCTTGGTCGGATTGCCGGGGCCCTTTTCGGAATCGCATTTCTTGCAGCCGTGGGCATTGTTGTGGTCGGCACGCTTTTCAGCGCCATGGTTTCGAACACGCGACTCGCTGAAATCCTGCTGCCCATGCTCTCACTGCCATTTTTCGTCCCGATACTCATCCCGGCGGCTCAGGCAACGACCAGGCTTTTAAGCGGCCGCCCAATTGGCGAAGCACTCCCCTGGCTTAAATTGCTCGTAGCATTCGATATTGTATTCCTTGTTGCTTGTACGCTCGCATTCCCATTCACCATAGAAGATTGAAAATCTCACGACTTTCGATTGTTGCAATTCTGGCTGGACTAGCGGCACTTGTACGGGTGATCTATTTCACTCCGTTCGAAGGTGTTCAGGGACCGGCACAGAAGATCTTTTATGTGCACGTTTCGGCGGCTTGGTGCGCGTTCCTCGCTTTTGGCCTCGTCGGTTTGCTGAGCGCACTCTACCTGTGGATGCGCGACGAAAAGCTCGACCGGCTTGCTGAAAGCACTGCGGAAGTTGGAACGGTTTTCACTACGATCGTCCTTATCACGGGCCCCCTCTGGGCAAAGCCGGTGTGGGGAACCTACTGGACCTGGGATGCTCGCCTGACGCTCACGTTGTTTCTATGGTTCATCTTCGTGGCGTACATGGTTCTTCGAGGCGCAGTGGACGATCGCGCTTTGAGAGCGAGATACAGCGCTGTGCTGGGAATTCTGGGGGCACTGCTTGTCCCGTTTATTCACCTGAGCGTGTACATGTTCCGCACGCTGCATCCAAGGCCAATTGTTGCAAAGCCAGACAGGCCGTCACTTCCGAACGAAATGCTCGTGACCCTCGCAATTTCCGTCGTAGCTGCGTTGATCATGCTTGGGGCCTTCCTGCGCGCACGCTATAACTACGCGAACCTGCGGGACGCCCACCTCGAGCAGGGAGGTAACCGTGCCTGATAATTCGGGTTTCTATCATGCTGCATATGTGGTCGCCTTGGTGATTTACGGGCTTTACGCCCTCAGTATCAGGCGCCGGGCCGGCAAGCTCCGCGATTCGCTCCATGACAACCCCTAGATTTAGAGACATGAAAATCAGCACGCGAATCCTGACGCCAATTTTTGCCGCGGCATTTGCGGCGGCCGTTGTACTGGTGCCACCGGTAATGGCAGACACGCGCGCCAGCGTTAAGCCAATCGAAGTCGTCGTGTACAAGGATCCTGATTGCGGCTGCTGCAAGAGCTGGATCGAGCATCTTCGCAAACATGGATTCAAGGTCACATCGCACGACACGCGCGACATGGCATCAGTGAAATCGAACTTCGGGGTGAGGGGCGAACTTCAGTCATGCCACACTGCGATGGTGGGCGGCTACGTCATTGAGGGACATGTCCCCGCGGCAGACATTCAGCGCCTGCTCAAGCAGCACTCCAAGGTCGCGGGGCTTGCAGTTCCCGGAATGCCTGCAGGATCGCCGGGTATGGAAAGCGCCAGCCCAGAGAAGTACGATGTTCTCGCGTTCCAGAAAAACGGCACGACCAAAGTTTTCGCCAGGCATTAAGGGATGAATCCCTGGCATGACCTGCCTGTAGGATCCAATCCTCCGGAAAATGTCACTGCAGTGATCGAAATTCCGCGCGGGAGCAGGAACAAGTACGAGCTCGACAAGACGACCGGGCAGATTCGGCTTGACCGTGTACTGTTTTCAGCGGTGCACTATCCCGGTGACTACGGGCTCATCCCGCGCACGCTGCATGAAGATGGTGATCCGCTCGACATCCTTGTCAGCATCAATGAACCGACATTTCCCGGCTGCCAGATCGACTGCCGTCCGCTCGGCGTCCTGAAAATGCTGGATCGAGGGGAGCCGGACGACAAGATCATTGCGGTGCCGGCACAAGATCCTTTCTACGATGATGTTTTCGATATCGCCGATCTTTCGCAGCACTACCTGAAAGAGGTGCAGCACTTCTTTCACATCTACAAGGATCTGGAGGGCAGGCGCGTCGAGATTCTCGGCTGGGAAAAGAGCGATGTCGCCATGCAGGTCGTGCGGGAGTCTGTAGAGCGTTACGAGGAGAAGTACCTGAGGCTCGGTCCGTGAAATGGAGGAGTGCATGAGCCAGATGACGGTAGTTCGCACATTTTTCGATCAGGTGGGCGCCGATTTCGCCCAGGCACTTTTGCGCGCCGAAGGAATCGAGTCGGTTGTGATGGGCGACGGCGCGTCCGGCTGGCAGCCTATGCTCACTTCCATCAACGGCTTCAAGCTATGTGTGATGGATTCGGATGCTGAGGAGGCGATTTCGGTCCTGAATTCTCCTCCCGTAGAGGGATAGCTTCATCATGTCATCACCGGACTGACGATGGACCACTCGCCCGG
>JACDDZ010000364.1 GCA_013816695.1 Gemmatimonadaceae bacterium | reverse complement strand
GGCGCCGCCGAGTGGATACCGCAATCCGAGTTCACTGTCGAGCGACTCGACAGCTCGGTGAAAGCGCTGCTTACCGATCCCGCGCAGCTCGAGGCAAGGAAGGTTGCTGCACTCGCGCGAGCGCGGCCTGATGCAGCTGCATCCATAGCGCGCTCCATTCTTGATATTGTGGAACCTGGCAAGTAAGTGCTGCTCGACAACGGCGACACGCGCGCGGTTCATTTCGTCGGGATAGGGGGTGCCGGCATGCGCGCACTCGCCGAGCTTTTTGTGCGACGCGGCATGGCAGTGTCTGGTTGCGACAACAATTTCGAATCCGCGCTTGACCTGGCAGAGAAGGGGATCACCCTGCTGGGCCCGCACGACGTGTCACATGCGGAGGCCGCGCGCGCGATAGTCATCTCATCCGCGATCAACCGCGACGTGCCGGAGCTTGAACGCGCCCGAGAGCTCGGCATTCCCGTAATCCGGAGAGCTGAAGCGCTCGGCGAAGCTGTGAGCGGAAAGGAGATGGTCGGAGTTGCCGGGACCCATGGCAAGACCACCACGACAGTGATGACGACCGAAGCTCTGTGCGCTGCAGGCCTGAACCCGACCGGAATTGTCGGAGGGCGCGTTGCCTCGTGGAATGGCAATCTCAGCGGGGGTGGTGATGATGTATTCGTCGTTGAGTCGGACGAGTACGACCGGTCGTTCCTTGCACTCAAGCCCACGGTCGCCGTCGTCACCAATATCGAAGCCGACCACCTCGACATTTACGCCGACCTGGACGACATCCGGGTCGCGTTCTCCCAATTCGTTGCGGGTGCGCGGGTCATAGTTCTTTGCGCTGACGACAAAACGGCAAACTCGCTTGCAACTCCGAGCACGGCGGAAGTGATCCGGTATGGAACTGAATCTCCCGACGCGAGACTTGTAGCGACGAACATCCAGCCGTCGTCGAATGGGACGCGTTTCGACGTTGTGTATGACGGGAAGAAATTCTGTTCGGTAGTCCTGCCGATTCCGGGAATGCACAACGTGAGGAATTCCCTCGCAGCTCTCGCTGCCGGAATTGCACTGGGTGCTGATCCGGCGAAGCTGAGTGCCGGGCTCGGCATGTACACGGGAGTGGAGCGCCGTTTCCAGAGACTCGGGGATTTTGGCGGCGTGACGATCGTCGATGATTACGCCCATCACCCGAGCGAGATATCCGCAACACTGCAGGCTGCGCGGGCGACATTTCCAGGCCGCCGTGTGATCGCCGCGTTTCAGCCGCACCTGTATTCCCGAACGCGGGATTTTTGCAATGAGTTCGCATCGGCGCTCGCCGGGGCTGATGAAACGTTCCTGCTGGATCTGTATCCTGCGCGCGAGCAGCCAATTGCCGGGGTGTCGTCACGGATGATTGCCGACGCTATGCGCCAGCTTGGGTCTGCGCCGCGATGGGAAGGACCACGCGATGCGGCAACCTGCGCGATTCGAGATTCTGTTGCAGATGGTGATGTAGTAATCACGATTGGGGCGGGCGATGTGACGAAAGTCGCGTACGAGTTGCAACAGGGACTGACAGCTGGTGAGTGAGACTTTCGATGAACCGTTGCACGAGCCGCCCCGCAAACGGCGCCGTCGCTTCCTCGTTGTACTTCTGCTGCTCCTCGCCATCACCTCGGCGTGGTGGGGCAAGCTGGTGCTCTCACAGCTCGCTTTTTTCCGGATTCGGGAGGTAGAGGTAACCGGCACTCACTTCCTTGACCCCGCGACCGTGGTTGCGAGAATGCGTGTAGATACGCTTCGCTCGATCTGGAATGAAACTGACAGCTATCGCTACCGGGTGGAATCGCATCCGCAGGTTACATCCGCGGCGATTGAGCGAAAGTTGCCATCAAAGCTGGTCGTGCACGTTCAGGAGAACCTTCCTATCGCGTTGATTCCCACCGCGACTGGGTTTCTGACATACGATTCAACCGGCCACGAGCTGCCGATAGATGCCAGGCTTGCGGCTCCAGACCTTCCCATAGTGGCCAGGCCGGATACGGCGATTCTTTCACTCCTCGGCAGGATAAGAAGCTACAATCCATTCGTATTCGAGCGGATCAGCGAGATAAGCCGTCCCTCGCCCAACGAGTTCCTGATACTACTGGCCGCCGGCGAGCGAAAAAGTTCTTCTGCGCCGTCAGACAGTTCAGCATTAGAT
>JACDDZ010000056.1 GCA_013816695.1 Gemmatimonadaceae bacterium | reverse complement strand
GAAACTCCCTCTGCTTTCCCACCAAGAGCGATGGCAAGCTGGGCCCTGATCATGTCGGCGAGGCCGGTGAGAAACACACCGAAATCGACGCCAGCATCGGCAAGTTTTGCAACTACCGGGAACACGTCATGCGCGCGTCGATCCGCGATCAGGCGAAGCACTGCCAGAAATTCATCTTCGGCCACAAGCCCCAGGGCATCGCGAACCCGCGTGGCCGTGACCGAACCGGCACCGACTGAGAGAACCTGGTCAGTGAGACTGAGGGCATCACGCATGGATCCGTCTGCGGCCCTGGCAAGCATTGCCAGCGCGTCCGGTGCCGCCTCGATGCCTTCCTCGGCAAGCACCTGCTTGAGTCGAATGGTGATGTCTGCAGCGCCGATTCTTTTCAGGTCAAAACGCTGCAGCCGGCTCAGGACCGGGGCAGCAGTTTGGGCAATTTTCTGGGGCTCGGTAGTCGCGAAGACAAACACAACGCGCGGAGGCGGTTCTTCGAGGATCTTGAGAAGCGCGTTCCAGGCCTCGCGAGTGAGCATGTGCGCTTCGTCGACTATGTAGACCTTGTAGCGATCATCGCCTGTTGGGGCATACATGGCGCGCTCGCGCAGGTCGCGCGCGTCGTCTACGCCACGGTTGGAGGCGGCATCGATTTCCACGACGTCGAGACTCGACGATCCCGCCCAGATTCGCTGGCAGGAGATGCACTTTCCGCACGGCTCGCCATTTTCCTGCTTGTTTTCGCAATTGAGCGCCATGGCGAGAACGCGGGCGAGCGTTGTCTTGCCTGTTCCCCGTGGACCACAAAGGAGATATCCGTGTGCAACGCGACCGCGCGCGATTGCTCCTCGCAATGTGCTTGACACATGCGACTGAACCGCTACTTCAGCGAAGTTTCGCGGCCGGTATTTGCGAGCTAGTGCGAGGGACATTAGAAGGCGGGATTACCCCAGGTCTGGCGGAGCAACGTAAAGCACCACATGCCGCTGCTACCTCTCGGTCCTGACGGGATTAGCGGGTCTACGCCCTCCGGGACCTGGAGTAGGCCTAAATATAAACTGGCGCTCAACCCCCGGATACAAAAAAGCCCCACCCAAATGAGTGAGGCTTTTCAGCGACAAAGCGACTAGCGCTTGACGTTTACTGTCGGCGTCTTGACGGTGACTGAATCCTTCTTCACCTCGACCTTCGGCACGGCGACGGTCGTCGACTCGGTTCCTACTTCGACCGTCGGGACGTTCAGCGTGTCGGTAACTGTTCCTACGACCGGCTTTTCAACTTCCAGATCTCCGGATTCCGTCTTCTTGCAAGCGGAAAGGGATACTACGGCCATTAGGACCGCAACTGCAGCAATCTTACGCACGATTTGCCTCCACGGCTTAGATGTTTCTCACCCATAAATTTAGGCAACCTTCGTTCCACGGATGAGTAAGATTTTTGTAAGCGACTACCCGGCACGTTTGGAGCGGCTAGTCCTCGAATGCTTCGCGTTGAAGCTTTCGAACCCGGCGGAGCTCATGTACCTGCGCAACCTCGCCCCCCAGGATGAAGATCATGGCAGCGTAGTAAACCCAGATCACCACGAGTACGGCCGCTGCGATAGTACCTGTGTAGATGGAGCCGGGGTTGAATGACCGCACATATGCGCCGAAGACGTACTTGGCGAGCTCCAGCATGAAGCTGGTGAACAGGGCAGCGATCAGGGCCGTCTGCCAGCGGATTTTCCGGTTCGGAAGCCACTTGTACAGGGAAAAGAACATCATTGCTATGAAGATGAAGGCGATCATCTGCCCGACATTGTACTCAAGCTGTCCCATCAGGTCCTTTCTGAGCCCTGCCTGCTCAAGTACGCGGACTCCCTGACTCGTTGCGAACGCGAGATAGGTGCTGAGCGCCGTGTATGCGATCAGAAAAATTGTGGACACGAGCGTGATCTTGATGTCGAAAATTTTGCCGGCGATGATGCCCCGGTCGGAGTCAATGTCGAAAATCTCGCAGAGGACGCTACGCAGCGAACCGAACAACCGCGTGGAAAACCAGATGAATCCAATGGCGCCGTACGCGCCGACGGTTCCCTTCGACTTGATGATGCTGACGAGAATGCTATTGAGCGGAGAGGGATCACCGCTCGCGCGCGGCGGCATGAGTCGCTCGACGAACGCGGTAATTTCGCCCGACGAAACGTCGGTGCTCTGGTTCATGAAATAGGCAAGGCCGGCAGCGAAAAGCAAAAAGAAAGGCACCGCGGCCAACAGGATGTTGAACGCGATGCCGCCCGCCAGAAAAAATACGTTGTCTTCCCCGCTGTTATCCCACACCCGCTTTGAGTAGTCTCGCAGCGTCCATCCGAGACGGACGGGTAGCGGGCGTTTCGGCACTAATTCTCTTTATAAGCCGCTTTGGTCTCGGCTATGCGAAACTCGAGGTCCTCGCGCGCTTCGTGTGCGGCATCGCGTCCGGCCCTGACCGCCCGTGAGATCTGCCTCTTTTTGAGGTCAACTGCGTCGCGCGCCGAGTCTATGCCATCGGTAACCGTGGTGGCGACTTCGTCGACGACATCAGCAACCGTATCGCGGGCCTGCTGCGCCTTCTTACGTATGAGCCGGCGTGTATCGGCTCCGCTCTGCGGAGCGAACAGCAAGGCTATACCCGTACCGAGGGCAATGCCCAGCAGCAGTGGACCGAACCCTGAAGAATGCTGTTCGACCACAACGTATGGCTCATCATCCTCGTACCAATCGTATTCGCTCATCAAATCTCCTTAGCGCTTCCTGGCTTTCGGTTTCGGCTTGGCTGCCGCCGCTCTGGAAGGTGCGGATACCGGCTTTGCACGTTCCGCTCCCGCGCCCGAATCTCCATTGCCATTGAGCATTGAAGCAAGCTCCGAATGCACGTCTGCGAGGGCCATTCCGACGATTTTTGCAGTTCGGACTGCGTCTCCACCAGTGGATGCAAAGGTCCTCAGGACCAGCTGCTTCCGCGCCTCGGCAAGACTCGTCCCAGCGCTGATTGTCAGTGGCGCGTTGGCCTGGGCACCTGTTGTAAGGTGGCGCGGGATTATGTCAGTCGCTTCGATCTTGTCGCCGCGTGCCATGATCACCGCGCGCTCAACTGCGTTCTTGAGCTCGCGAACGTTGCCCGGCCACGTGTAGGAAAGAATCCATTCCCACGCCTGCTCAGAAAATGAGGAGAGCTTCTTTCCGTTCTGCGAGGCAAATCGTGCAAGGAACTCATTCGCCAGGAGCTTGATGTCGCCGGCCCGCTCGCGGAGCGGCGGAAGAAATATCTCCACAACGGCAAGACGGTAATAGAGATCCTCACGCAGCTCGTTCTCGCTCAGCGCCTTCTGCAAGTCGCGATTGGTCGCCGCCACGATGCGAATGTCCACTGAAATTTCCTTCTTGCCACCGAGCCTGCGAATCGTGCGTGTCTCGAGTGCGCGCAGCAGCTTGACCTGGATATCCGTCGGCATTTCCGCGACTTCGTCGAGGAAGATCGTACCACCATGCGCCATCTCGAATGCGCCGGCTTTTTCGTTGGTGGAACCAGTGAAGGCGCCCTTCTCGTGCCCGAACAGCTCATTCTCGAGAATGTCCTTGGGGAGTGCAGCACAGTTGAGTGCGAAGAACGGTCCCTTCTCCCGCTCACTCTTCGAGTGCATCGCGCGTGCGACAAGCTCCTTTCCAGTTCCGGATTCGCCAAGAATCAGGACGCTCGCAACCGAGGGGGCCACTGCGTCGATCACCTGATAGACATGCCGCATTTCCTCGGACTGTCCGGTAAGCTCGCCGAAATGCGTGAGGCCTTCGAGCTTGGAGGAAAGCTCGCGATTCTTCTGCTGTACGTTGAATTTATCGAGCGCCTTGGGAATCAGCGCTTTCAGCCGATTCAGCTTCTCTGCGTTGAGCGGCTTCTCGATATAGTCGTACGCGCCCTCCCGCATAGCCTGGACGGCGGAGTCAACAGTCGCCTGCCCGGTGACGATGATGCATTCAGTTGGAATTCCCTTTTGCTGAAGCTGCTTGAGGATCGCGAGTCCGTCGAGCTTCGGCATCTTAAGGTCGGCCAGCAGGACACCGTAGCTGTCCTCGCTCAACATGTCGAGCGCTTTCTGGCCATCGAATGCTACCGCCACTTCGTAGCCTTCGTCGGAGAGAATGGCACGAAGCCCCTCAACTATCGAACGCTCATCGTCGGCGATAAGGATTTTTGCTTTCTTCATCTATATGGGTAGCGTGTCCGGTCGAACTGCCGCGTTAGTCGCGGACGGTAAATATAACCGTCGAACCGTCCAGCTTGATCGTGACACCCATCCGGGCAGCGAGTGCTTTGAGATCTGCGGAGATATCGGTGTCATCGGTGGTACAAACGGGGACTACAAGAACCTTTCCGCCACCGTCACCTGCCTGCAGGTAGGGCTCGCCCTCGCCTGTGGCCGAGCGGGCGAACAAGCGGGCAAGGTCCGCCAACCCAGTGGCCAGTGACGCGGCCGCGTCGCTCTCGGCAGACGCCCGGTCTGCAAAAGTCCGGAGTTCGGTGAGGTCGGGCTCGGGTCTGGAAATCCGGCTGCGAACGACTTCGACATTTACCGCAACGCCGTTAAGAGCATTCCGGACCTCGTGCGATGCGCGCCGGGAAATTACGGCAAGCAGCTCCGATGCCTGGAGAAGATCACCGCCGCTCTTAGTCGCTGAGGTCGGCGTCATCGGGTGCAGCGGCCACTGATTCCATTCCCGCATGCGGCTCCGGCTTGTGGATGACCGGCGCCTTTATGAAACGCGCAACGACTGGCGCTGTGTCCCCAATTGCCAACTGCGTAAACAGGAACGTGAATTTCGCATCGTATGTCGATGACAGGCGGCTCTTGATCGCGTCGTCGAGATCCCAGAAGCGGCGCTTGAAGGGACCGAGAGCCTTCTTTCTCGTCTTGTAAAAGAACTGTTCGTCGCTGTCCTTGTCTTTCCGCTCGTCCTTCGCGTTCGTCCGGAGCCACTCGTAGATCTCGTCGCGCAGAGCGCCAGGTAACTGATCGTAAAGCATCGTCTGGAAATTCGTCGCAAGATGGATTTCTGCGGTTTCGGTGCGCGGAAAATTGTTGAACGCGCCGTCCGGAAGGGTGGAAGCTCCATGCTGTACCGCACCGGATAATCCGTATTCCTCGCGGGCGACTGTCGACAATTTCTCAAGCGTATCGAGGTCGAGCGCCACGTCGGCAATCGAACCATCGGCCAGCACGACGCCACCATGCGACGTCCCCGACTGTACGCTGATTTTCGACAGTCCGGTGACGCCCTCGCCCATCGACGCATTGTATCCGTCCATGAATGCGCGCAGTTCTTCGACCGTGCTGTTTTCAGTACCAACTTCGCCGATCTCGCCGCCAATCGATACGGTGACACCTTCCGGTTCGATCTCGCGAATCAGGCTCGACAACTCGGCAGCGCGCTCGAAGTTCACGCGCTGCTGCTCAGTGACGTTCGGGCGGGAGAGGTCTACGAGCGTGGACGTGTCGACATCGATGTTGTAGAAACCCGCGTCGATGGCCTCGCGCGCGAGTTGCTTCACTGCATTCACTTCGCCTTCCGGATCCGATGCGTACTTTTTGTGATTGACCTGGAAGTGATCGCCCTGGATGAAAACGGGTCCGCAAAATCCCTCCCGAAGTGCTGCCGCGAGGATCACCGCGACGTATTCCGCGGGTCGCTGGTCCGTGTATGCGATTTCCGATCGAGCGATTTCGCAAATGAATGCGCCCGCATTCATTGTCCTGGCAACGCGGAAAATCGAGCGCGCCGTGTCGTACGACATCCCGCGAACATTGATCGCAGGTACCGTGAAGCCGTGGGTTTCGCCGCGACCGCGCGCTATATAAAGGTCATGGATTGATGCCGGCTGAACACCGAGGGCCTGACCGATTTCCCAGATCATCCATCGAGCACGATCGCGCGCGTCCTGTTCCCCGAATACGGCTTCGCGGGCCAGCTCGTCCATCGCCTCAGAGGCAACTGTGGACGCATCGGTAACCGTTAAAGACCCGTTTTTTGTTGTGACAGCTTTTTCAATCTTCATCAGTTGCATTTTGAAAGGTTGAACCTGATTGAGCGCCTGTGCAAGTCCTACACAGACCAGCGATGGTCTGCCTTGGGAAGTGAGTCCCATTCGGCTCTGGCAGCTTCCGCGCCCGGCCTGCCAAGCATTGCGTAGGCGAACTGCTTTCCAAGCTCCACGCCCGGCTGGTTGAACGCGTCGATGCCGTAAAGGCTGCCTGCGTACGCAGTGGCAATCTCCAGGAACATGATAAGCGCTCCAATATGCCATCCATCAATTTTATCCAGCGAAATGGTCATGTTCGGGCGGCCGCGCTGGGCAAGCGCACCGGCCGTCGCGCGCTGCTCTACGTCGATAAGCTCAGCGAGCGAGTGGCCGCCAAGGTACCCGAGTTCCTTAACATCACCGAATGCCGCAGGAATTTTCAGGTCCAGTTCGCGCTCCCGCACCGCAACAAAAGTCACTGTCTTGTCGGCAGGCCCCTCCATGAACAGCTGCACCTGGCTGTGCTGGTCTGTCGCGCCCAGCGCCGCGAGCGGAGTGGGACCGACACCGGCTCCGGAGCGCTGCTTGCCAAGGCTTTCGGCCCAGAGCTGGACGAACCATGCGGCAAAATCCCGGAGCGGATCCGAGTAGGGCATGAAGACATGGACGTGCTTCCCATGCTTCGTGTCGGCGAGCCATTGCAAGGTTGCGTAAACCAGAGCGGGATTCGATTCGAACGAAGCATCGTTGCAGCGCGAGGCCATGTCAGCGGCTCCGGCTGCGACTCGGGAAATGTCGATCCCGATCAGTGCCGCCGGCAGCAGTCCCACTGGTGTGAGGATACTGAATCTTCCACCGACGTTCGCGGGGATTTCGAGCGCATGAACCCTGAGCTTTTCTGCGAGAGGCCGTAGCGCGCCCTGAACGGGGTCAGTGATGAAGACAACGTGATGTGCAACGGGCAGCCCCGCAATCTCCAGCCTCTCGTGCACGATGAGAAACTGAGCCATAGTCTCGGCCGTGCCCCCGGACTTTGAAGTGACGACGAAGAGAGTCCTGGGCAGGACGATCCTGTCCAACAGCGCGCCAATCGTTACAGGGTCCACATTGTCGAGAACATGCAGTCGCGGCTGTTCCTTGCGCTCCTCGCGCGAGAGCGTGTTCCATCCATATGCGCGTAGCGCAGTCCTGAGGGCAATGGGCCCCAGGGCCGATCCACCTATCCCAAGTATCACAACGTCATCGAACTGCCTGCGCACCTTCCCCGCAAACTCGAGGGACTGGGCGAGGAGGCGTGTGTCCGACGCGATGTCCAGGAAACCCACCGAACCGTCAGCGCGCCCCTTCCCCACTGCGGCGTGCGCTTGTCTTGCAGCCGCCAGCGACTGCTCCCATTCCGCCGAAGCAATTCCGCTCGCAATCGGCTCCATCATGTTCGAGTAATCCAGTCGTAACGTCATTCAGTCGATCCTGATTGTGAGGCCATCGAAGGCCGGCGCGATCCCGCGTGGCAGCTCCGCTTCGAGGTCGGCGTGAAAGCTGTGGTGAGTCAGGTGTGTCAGGTAAGTGCGCTCTGCACCGATCTCCTTCGCAACGCGAATAGCTTCCGGAATGCTCATGTGAGTCGGGTGCTCGGTGCGGAAAAGAGCGTTGAGAACAAGAACCTTTACGCCGCGGAAAGTCTCGATGGCCTTGTCGGAAACACTTTTTGCATCGGTGATGTACCCGAGTGAACCGATCCGGTAACCGAACACTTCAATGTTTCCGTGCGGAAGCGCAACCGGAGTCACCTGGACGCCACCGATGTCGACAGGCACGCCCGCCTCGAGAATGCGCGCGGAGCCTTCCGGTTTCGAGGTTCCGGGCAGCGCACGATAGTTGTCGTCGAAAATGTAGGGAAAGCGCGTCGCAAGCCTGTCGAGCGAATCGCGTGGGCCATACATGCCGAGCGGCGCATCGCGGCGCACGGTAATCGCGCGAATGTCGTCGAGGCCGTGCGTGTGGTCTGCGTGGTCGTGTGTAAACAGCACCGCATCGACGCGATCGATTCCCGCCGCGATCAGCTGAAGTCGAAGCTCGGGCGGAGTGTCGATCAAGAGCCGGATTCCGTTGTCAGTCTCGATAACGGCACCAACCCGAGTTCGTTTGTCGCGTGGATCGGGTGAGCGGCATACGTCGCAATTGCAGCCAATTTGCGGAACGCCGAAGCTGGTGCCGGTTCCCAGGAAAAGGAGCTTCAGAGTGTTTCGACCTTGAGCAGGTTGGTCGTTCCAGGAACATCGAACGGGACGCCGGCGGTTACTATCATGCGATCACCCGTTGATGCGAGCTGCTTCCTGACCACTGTCTCTCGGGCTATGACCATCATTTCGTCGTAGGTGTTGCAGTGGGGCACAAGCTCGGGGATGACACCCCAGACTAGTGCGAGCTGCCTGCAGGTACGAGGCTGGTCCGTTAGCGCGAGAATCGAAACACCGGGCCGGTACGAGGACACAATCCGGGCCGAGAATCCACCCTTGGTGAACACGACAACAAGTGGAGCCGCGAGCATTTCCACAGCCGCAGTGGTCGCGGCAGCGATGGCAACTTCGGTGGGGACAACGTGGTGTTCCTCGATTCCGTCGTCAAACACATGGCGTGCGACGGGCGACCGCTCGATCTCGGTGATGATCCGCGTCATTGCTTCCACGGCGAGCCGTGGATAAGACCCTGCCGCGGTTTCCGCAGACAACATCACGGCGTCAGTCCCATCGAGAATCGCATTCGCCACATCGCTCGCTTCAGCGCGAGTCGGGCGCGGATGTTCGATCATCGACTCGAGCATCTGCGTCGCAGTGATGACCGGTCGTCCCAGGCGATTGGCAAGGGATATGATTCGCTTCTGCGCGTTCGGCACAGCTTCGAATGGAAGCTCGACGCCGAGATCGCCTCGCGCGACCATCACTCCATCCGAGGCTGTGAGGATGCTCTCGATATTGGACAGCGCAACATCCATCTCGATCTTTGCTATGACGAGCACGCCTTTGGGCACCTTAGAGCGAAGTGACTCGATATCTCCGGCGTGCCGCACAAAACTCAGCGCGAGATAGTCCAGGTCGTGCTCGATGGAGAAACGAATGTCGGCTTCGTCCTTCTCCGTAATCGATGGAGCAGATACGTGGACTCCTGGCAGGTTGAGTCCCTTGTGACTGCGAACCACACCGCCGTGCAGAACCCTGGCTCTTACACGGGGCGGCGAACACTCGAGAACGACGAGTTCTATCAGACCATCGTCAACAAGGATTCGGTCTCCAACGTGCACATCGTGGGCGAGCTCGGTGTACGTGACCGGAATTTCGCCCGCTTT
>JACDDZ010000363.1 GCA_013816695.1 Gemmatimonadaceae bacterium | reverse complement strand
GGGCGTTGTCGGTTTGCAGCGAAGTGCCGTTCCCGCCGATGCCTACCGGTCTTTGTTTTTCTTCAACTTCGTAGATGCGACATCCTCAGTCATGGTCCGAGCTACCGTCCTCCTGTCTGTCGGTGGTTTTCTCGGGGACGTGTTCGGCCCGACAATGCAGGGCTGCGAAGATCGGGATCTCTGGATCAGGATTGCGCGCAGTTATCGCCTCGTTGGTATCCCCGAGCCACTGGTGCGGTATCGCCTGCCAGGCGGAAGAGAGCAGCTTTCGCGAAACGTCCAGCAAATGGAGCGCAGCGAAATGAAGATGCTCGACCTGGCGTTGGCCGATGCCCCGCCCGAAATAGCTGCCATGGAGCCTGCGATCCGGTCGCAGACGCTGAAACGAATCGCGATGGAGTACTTCGGGGCTGCCGACTACGAGGGCTTCCGCCGTCTGGTCGATAAGCTTGCACCCCTGGGCGGTATCGACGCGGGCCTTCGCGCGCGGGTATGGTTATCTTACGCGCCCGCTACCGTACGACTCGCGCGCGCTATTCGCGGTATCTCCAGGCCGGGTAACTTCAGGTGATGAAAGTTCTACTTGTTGCCGGTGCTCGGCCGAATTTCATGAAGATTGCCCCGATTTTAGCGGCTCTGACGCAGCGCGGCCATGAATGCGTGCTCGTCCACACGGGACAGCACTATGACGCCCTCATGTCCGATACCTTTTTCTCGGAGCTTGGAATCTCCGATCCGGACTGGCACCTCGGTGCTGGCGGTGGATCGCAGGCGGAGCAGCTGGCGAGGGTAATTCTGGGCTTTGAGCCGGTTCTATTGAAAGTGCGTCCGGACTGGGTGGTGGTTGTTGGCGATGTGACGTCAACCCTGGGTGCTGCGCTCGTTACGGCAAAGTTGAAAGGAGAAGTTGGTTGCCGTCTCGCTCACGTCGAGGCGGGGCTTAGAAGCAACGACTGGAATATGCCCGAGGAAGTGAATCGGGTCCTTACCGATCGGGTGTCTGATCTTTTGCTGACTCCGTCTGAAGACGCGAATGCCAACCTGGCTCGCGAAGGGATCGCGTCCGAATGCACGGTATTTGTCGGGAACGTGATGATCGATACGCTAATGGCGCAACTCGAATCATCGCGGGAGCGCAAGGTTGCACCCAGACTGGGCCTGGAGCCAAAAAAGTATGCTCTTCTCACACTGCACAGGCCCTCAAATGTAGACGACCCGGGTATGCTGACAATGATCATGAACGGGATTCAGAAACTGTCCGAAACCGTCCCAGTGGTTTTCCCGGTTCACCCGCGCACTCGCGAACGAATTGCGTCGCTTCACGATTTTGATCCATCCACTTCGCTCCTCCTTATCGAGCCGGTGCCCTACCGGGACATGCTTTCGCTTACAGGGGACGCTGCGCTTGTCCTGACAGATTCGGGTGGGCTTCAGGAAGAAACCACAATTCTCGGGATTCCCTGTGTCACACTCCGGGAACAGACCGAGCGACCCATCACGGTCAGCGAAGGAACGAACACGCTGATCCCCTGGCCTCCGACAGTGGAGGGAATCCTGGCGTATGCGATGGCTGCGATGAACGATCCACGACGCTCTGAGCCGCGGCGTCCAGATGGTTGGGACGGCGCTGCTGCCATGCGAGTCGCAGCCGCAATGGAAGAGAGAACGGGCAATCGTTGAAGCACGATCAGCGGCTCGCCGGTTATTCGGTATTTATAGTAGATTGCCAGGATAGCGATTTGGTGAAAGCTCACAAGTGAAGCGCTCTATCCAATTGCAGAACCTGCAGTTACACGCATCACTTAAACTGTTTTCTAACGGATAATCAGCTTGCGCCAGGTTCTTGTCACACAGGGAAAAGTAGAAGTTCATGAGGTGCCCGCGCCCCTTGCCGAGGCCGGCACTGTGCTGGTTGGCGTGACCCATTCATGCATCTCCATTGGCACCGAATTGAGCGGCGTTCGCGCAAGCGCACTACCACTCTGGCGGCGTGCGATGAAGCATCCCGACAAGGTCCGGTCGGTCCTCCGTGATGTCAAATCTCATGGCTTAAAGCAGACGTGGGAAAAGGTCGAAACCACTGTCAGCAATCCGCTTCCCCTGGGTTACTCGGCAGCCGGCGTGGTGCTGGAAATTGGTGATGGAATTACGGACCTGGCTGTCGGAGAACGAGTGGCTTGCGCCGGTG
>JACDDZ010000055.1 GCA_013816695.1 Gemmatimonadaceae bacterium | reverse complement strand
TCGGACAGCTACCTCCGGAAATAAGCGTGGACCTCGGGCTCAAGGGGAAGGTCGCGCTGGTCGCGGCTGCGAGCAAAGGTCTGGGCCGCGCAGTTGCGGAGGAGCTTGCGGCCGAAGGCTGCAAGGTAGTGATTTGCGCGCGAGACAGTGCGGTGCTTGACCAAACCGCAAAGGAAATTTCTGCGCAACATTCTGCTCAAGTCCTGCCCGTTATGGCGGATGTATCGGAGAGCGCAGGAATACGTGCGGTATTTGCCACGGCGATTGCAAAGTTCGGGGCAATCGACATCGTCGTTACCAATGCGGGCGGGCCGCCTTCCGGAAAGTTCGAGGACATCGCCCTTGAAGAATGGGAGCGCGCTTTTCACCTGACGCTGATGAGCGCCGTCGAGCTCGTTTACCTCGCCCTGCCGGCAATGAAGGAGCGGAAGTGGGGACGGATTCTCAACATCACTTCCATCGCGGCGAAGCAGCCAGTCGACAACCTGATTCTCTCGAACAGTCTCCGTGCGGCCGTTACGGGATTTGCTCGAACGCTTGCGAATGAAGTAGCTCCCTTCGGTGTTACAGTGAACAATCTGCTACCGGGCTACACACTTACGGACAGGGTTGAACAGCTAACGCGTGCGTCCGCCTCGAAAGAGGGTGTTGAGGTCTCGGAGGTTCTTGCCCGATGGGAAGCCCAGATCCCAATGAAGCGACTTGGCGAGCCGCGCGAGTTCGCAGCGCTTGCCGCGTTCCTTGCGTCGGAAAGGGCGAGCTACATCACCGGCCAGTCAATTGGTATCGACGGCGGCTGGATACGCAGCCTGCTTTAGCTAGCGGTCTATCTCGAAAAGAACTGCGCGGTGATCTGAGGCATCACTGCTGAGGACTGATGCCTTCCTGCAAATCGTACCCGGAGTAGACAACAGGTAGTCAATCCGTTTTACCGGTTTGTTCTGGGGATAAGTCAGGTCATTCCCGCGACCGCATGTGGTCCAGAGGTCCACCCACAGTGCCTCACGCACAATTCCAAGAATTGCGCTTGGCGGTTCGGAATTGAGGTCGCCACCGACTAATACCAGTGCGCCGGCCTTCTTCATTTCTGCCCCGGCTCGGAGCACCTGCGGAATTTCCTGTCGCCGGAACGAGTCAGCACCCGAAGCATCGAGGTGTGTGTTGACTACATGAATCGCTCCACCGGGAGCCGCGATGGATACCCGAAGCGCACCTCGCGGCTCATATGATCCTCCCGCCCTCGCCTGCGCCGGATTTACCGGAAGGTGAATCAATGTGTCGCTCGTGATGTTCCAGCGTGAGAGTATCGCAATTCCATAGTCGCCCCCCTGATAATCCAGGGTCTTGCCGAAAGCTGCCCGGAAGCCCGTGAGTTTTACGAGAGTTGCCACCTGGTCGACCTTGCCGGAGCGCGTGGTGAATTTGTCGACCTCCTGTAGCAGCACTATGTCTGCATTGGTTTCGCGAACTACGCCGGCAACTCGCTCAAGGTTGTCCACCCCGCCGGCGTCCTTTCCAGCGTGGATGTTGAACACGAGCACACGCAGAGGACGAATTGCGTTTCCGTATAGGAAGTGCTTGCATCCGGTTAGAGCAAGCACGAGCGCGCAGAGCGCGATTTTAGATGGTTTATGCATCAGGTTCGTTCTCCTTTCCGCTCAGGATGGCGGCAGCAGTCATGTGACCCGTCACGTTCGTTGTCGTCCGAAACATGTCGGGGATAGTGTCAACGCCGAGCAATATTCCGATTCCCTGCACAGGCAGACCGACGGCAGCGAGCACCGGAGCCATGATCAATATCGAGCCACCCGGAATTCCTGGCACACTGAAAGTCAGCAACGCGGAAGTCAGCGCTATCGTTGCAAGAGCCCCGGGCCCAATGGGAACTCCGTACAGCTTTGCAATAAAGAGAACACCCGTCGGTAGCGCGATAGCGCTCCCCGCTCGAAAGACGGACGCCGCGAGCGGTAGCACGAAGGACGTTACGGCAATGGGGCTTCTCAGTTTCTGCTCGGACTGCTCGACCATCGCGGGCAGCGATGCAAGTGACGAACGCGATGAGAAGGCCACCGCCTGTGGCGGTGCAGCTGCGCTTCCGAATTCTCGCAGCGAATATTTCGAGAATATGGAGGCTGTGATGTACAACACTCCCATCCACACAGCGCACAGGGCCGAAACTCCAAGCACGTAGTAAATCACGGCACCTGCGGCCGACAATCCAAGTCGAGCAGCCAGTCCAACAGAGAGTGCAAAAACGCCGATCGGTGCCAGTGCGAGGATCCAGCGGACGAGCGCCAGCGTGGTTTCTGAAACGGCTTTGGTGGCTGTCGCAATCGAACGCCGCAATTCAGCGGATATCGTTGCAGCAGCCACTCCAAATGCAACACTGAATACGATCAAAGGCAGCATCGCGCCGGAAGCCGCGGCCTGCACGGGATTCACCGGGACAAGCTCCGTGATCCATTGCATCACGCCGGGAATCTTGTCGGCACCAGTGCTAGTCCCTGCGCTTGCACGAATTGCCGCGGATGCCGCGGGATCGATTGTGAACATGCCAAGGACAATCGGGGCGGCTATGACGGCGAAGGTGGCGGCACTCAGTACTATGAGAAAGAAGAGCGCAATCATCTTCCATCCAATCCTGCCCAGCGTCTTGAGGTCGGGCACCGCAAGAATTCCCGCTATGATGGATGATACGACAAGTGGTATGACTGTCATCCGGATCGCATTGATCCAGACGGTTCCTATCGGTTCGATGACCCCGGGAAGCGATTGCAGCTGGGGATTCGAGCTGCCTGCGAGCACCAGCCCAATGGCAAATCCCGCGATGAGGCCGATGAGAACTTTTGTGGTTAGCGACACGCGGAGAAACTAACGCCGCGCGTACTTATCTGCCGTCCAGGATCGCCACAGTTTTCTTTCCGGCGAGCGCGAGCGCATGATCAGCCGGTGCCGAAGGTGCAAACAATGGGCACTGGAAGAACGTAATGGCTTCCCGGTTCGCTTGACTGTTTACGGGGTTCCCCGCTTCATTGGGAATGCCAATTCCCGGAAAGTGCTGAACAGGAACCCTATCGTAGGCCGAACAGCCGAGCTTCGCGCGATCGAAGCCATGGCGAGCCGGGCGTTGGCAGGTGCGGGCTCCACTCTGTTTGTCGCCGGTGAAGGCGGCCTTGGAAAAACACGCCTTGTCGAAGCAGTTGCCGAGCGGCTCGAAAAGGACGGCTGGAAGGTCGCGATGGGCCGCGCATATCCTGTCGAAACCGGAATTCCATTTGCCATTTTTTCCGACGCACTGCTGCCAGCACTACGCAGCTTGCAGCCGTCTGCGCTTGCAGTGCTTTCGCGTGGGGGGGCGCCAGAACTTAGAAGCATTTTCCCAACGCTTGAAAGTCTCGGCACCGCCAGGCCCACGGTCGACGATCCCGCCGAATTCAAGGCGCGCATGCTCTGGAATTTTTCCCAACTTCTCGGCAAGCTCGCACAAAAGCAGCCGCTGCTGCTGATTCTGGAAAATCTCCAATGGGCGGATGAGTCGTCCCTCGAGCTCCTGCACTTCGTCGCCAGGCACGCGACCGGACAGCGCATACTCCTGATCGGAACATACAACCTCGCGGAACGCGACTCGAACGCAGTTCTCAAGTCTACGGAACAATCCCTGCTCGCCATCGAGGCGGCGGCTCGCCTGCAGCTCGCGCCACTCACACTGGTAGATGTCTCGGAGATCATTCAGCGCACATTTGCTCTGGGTGCGGACGTTGTCGAAAAGCTCGGTGGGATTCTTTTTGAACGCACACTGGGGAATCCCTTCTTTGTCGATGAGATCCTGAAGGATCTGATTGTGTCAGGTCATAGCGGAAAAAGTGGATCAGCGTGGAACGGCTGGGATCCTGAATCGCTTGCACTTCCTGCAACCGTGCGCGAAGCAATCGAAGGGCGTCTCGATCGCCTTCTGCCGACTTCCCGCGAGCTGGCTTCGCTCGCCTCGGTGCTTGGCACGCGAGCGAATTTCGATACGCTGCTCAAGGTATCCGGCTTCCAGGAAAATGAGCTCGTCCGAGCGATCGACGACCTCCGCACCCAGCGCATCATGCAGGAGATAACCGCAGCAACGCCAACGGAATATGACTTCGCGCATCCACTCTTTCAGCAGACGCTTTACTCCGCAATTGGTGGGGCAAGAGCCAGCATGATGCACGCGAAAGTCGCCGTCGCACTCGAGGACAAGTATTCACGAAACCCTGATGCACATGCCGACGAGCTTGCCTATCACTATGCCCGCGTACACACGCCGGAAACGAGTCCAAAGGCAATTCGTTACCTGCGCGTTGCCGGTTTGGCTGCGCTCAAACGGTATGCAAACCGGGAGGCGGCAACATATTTACGCGCCGCGCTCGACCGCGCTGACGCCATGGGCGAAGAAATCCCCGCTGCTGACAGGCTGGCCATCGTAAACGGGCTCGCACGCGCCCTGCAGCGAACTGGCGAGTACAGCCAGGCTTCAGAGCTCTGGATTCTCTCTCGCGACGTGGCCCAGCGTGCAGGCGATCTCGCAGCCGTCGCGTCGGCGGAACATCGAATGGGGTTGGGTGCATACTGGAGTGCGCAGCTTCCGGATGCCCTTGCTCATTTCGATAACGCGTTGGAAATCGCAGGCGACGCGCATGATGACGCGCTCGCGGTCCGGATTCATCTGGCTCGCGCAATCGCGTTGCAGGATATCGGTGACGTTGGGAGGGCCAGGTCGGGTGCTGAGCAGGCACTTCAGATTGCGGAACGCAACGGGGACAATGTCTTGCTTGCGCGCGTCCATCGCGCGCTGCTCCTGTTGTACGCTTGGACAGGCCCCCGGGAAACGGCACTGGCTCATGGTCACCGCGCCCTCGAATTCTCCAAGGCCTCGGGCCAGAAAATGCTCGAGTGGACTGCCCACTGGGGAATGTCGGTCCTTTCCGGATTGTCCGGCGACGCAAGCGGCGTGGCGCAGCATCTCGCTGCAGTCCGCGTGCTGAACGAGGAGCTTGGATCTCCAATTCTTCCAATATGGACTGCAGAAATTTCTGTTCAGTATCTCAGCGGAACAGGCGATTGGGAGAAGGGCCTGAAACAGGGAGAGGAAGCGATTGGGATGGCGCGCGCATTTGGGCAGCACGGTTTATTGCCGCGCCTCCTTGTCTGGACTGCCCTGGTTCACCTGTGGCGCGGTGATTCGGAGAAAGCGAGGCCGCTCCTCGAGGAAGCATGGACCCTTTCCCGCGCAGGATCGGCGCGAGAGCAGGGAGAGATTCCATCGGTAGTCCCCGCACATCACGGGATGGCATCTTTCCACCTGCATACGCGCAACTACGCGGAAGCAATTGCGGTAGGTGAAGCGGGGCTCGCAATTGCCGATCGCGCCGGATACGCCGCGTGGGCCCTGCAATGGTTGCTGCCTGTTGTCGGCGAAGCGGCGCTTTGGGCGAGGCAGTGGGATAAAGCCGAGATGCACTCCAGGCGGATGCGGAGCGATGCCCAGCGGCTGGGTCATGCACTTGGACTCGCGTGGGCGGATGCCTGCGACGGTCTACTGATAATGTTGCGTGACAACAATCCAGCCGGTGGCTCACTGCTGCTCCGCAGCGCGGCCGAGAAGATGGACGAGCTCCAGATTCCTGCTTCAGCTGCAGTGCTGCGTCGTCACCTGGGTCGCGCACTGATCGATTCCGGCGACACCGAATCAGCCCGCAAGGAGCTGAAGCGTGCGCACGATGTTCTCGCACGGCTCGGTGCCCGCTCCGAGCTGGAGGCTGTACGCGAACAGCTACGCGAGCTCGGCGCACGTCCGCCGGCAAAGGTCGTTTCGTCGGGCGCGGCAGGCCTGACCGGTCGCGAGCTTGAGATAGCGCGCATGGTGTCAGAGAGAAAATCGAACAAGGAAATCGGTACTGCACTCGATATCTCTGCGCGCACAGTCAGTACGCATCTCTCGAATATTTTCATGAAGGTCGGTGTCGATTCGCGCGGGGCACTCACGGATTTCATCCGCGAGAAAGGGCTCTGATCTGTCGCGACGCCAGCGCCTCATGCCTGATCAGGTGAGCGATGGCTGGATGTCGCGGCCGGTTATCGGCGAGAGCGGCCACCATAGCGCGTGAAACCCGCGCAAGGATCAGGACACAGTCGCGCTCCCGGGATCCATGCGAATGTTTTAGCTCGCGCCGAAGAAGTGATTCTGTCCCCTGGTGATTTCGCTCCGGAGCGCCGGTGACTGGAATGAGTGCCGCCGACTCAAGTTGTGCCGCGGCGTATCTCGCAAGGCACTGTGACGTGGCGGGATTTCGGCACTGTCCAATCCCGGCGGCAATCCATTGAGCGAGATCGAGCTTGGTCCTTCGAACCATTGCGAGCCTTGCGGTTTGCATCCACTTCTCCAGGGTCAGGTTGAATGCAGGATGGCGGATGTGTGCGACCTGGAACATCGGACACTCTACGTAGTTGAGCCGCGGGATTACGTAGTTTGCCAATGTCTGCGCAAATGACAATCATTAAGCGAATGAGAGGGTTCCTGTTTGCATTTGCTTCGCTTTTCCCACTCGGTGCGTGCGTTCACCGTACGCGCGAGACGCAGTTGCCGCACGTCCAGTGGCTCACCATCAGTGTCGCATTGATGGAGAAAGAGGTTTACGAGCGCGTAGCACCCGCCGACGCGGACAGGCTCGGCTGCAAGGGAGTCGCCGAGAACCTGCCCATTTGTTCAGTGGGGCTGCCCAGTCCTGATGAAGATCTGCATTTCGCGCTGAAATGGCGCGCCTGGCATCGCATTCAAATGTGCACTGCAGGAATCTTTCGGCGGCAATGACTCGCAGTCTTCCGCAGGTCATGATGTATCCGCGTGCTCTTGTATCCCAGGTGGGTCAAATGAGGTACTACGGAGTCGGTCATTCCTACAGAACCGATCGTCTCTGGCAGATTCGTATTGCCCGCCGTCTCACTGACCTGAATGTCCGTTCCCTTGATGAGAAAGTTCGGACCTTCCGGCACGAGGTCGCCCACACCCTTGGCGCGTCGGAGGACCCTCTCCTGGACTGGAGTGCGGAGGAGTACGCGGGCCGCTGCGGCTGGCTATAACAAAAAAGGCCCCGCCAGTTGCAAAGCCGTTTGCGTTTAGCGAATGTGGAACGCAGTTTAGCGGTATGAGCCGAGAAGGTAGCCATCGAGCTAACGTGCCCGCGCGCTGGCTCTTGTTGATTCCTTCGCGGCATAGCCGGGGCGTGAGACGCCAAGGTGTTAAATGCGCCGCTTTACTCGCGGCATCCATTTTGGCCACCGGCTGCGATCGGACTGGCGTTGACGCACCGGCACCTGCGATAACGGCCGACGCTGACACTGTTTCGCCGCTTGCATCCTCTACGCTCGACATCCCACTAACGTATGATCTCGCACCGGTGATCGCGGCCATGGAGAAGGCGGTGCCTACGCGATTCGGGAACATCAGCAAGAGGCAGGCAGTTCCGGAACGCCCGCGCATGCACATCGCTTTTGAAGCGTCGCGCGATCCTTTTCGCGTTTCACTGGATGGGCAGACCGCGCATATCACCGCTGTCGTTCATTACGTGGGGAGAGGTTGGTACGACTCGCGCTTTGCGCCCGAGGTCAGCGCATCGTGTGGAATAGACAACGAGCGCCCCCGCGCCGTAATCGAGATCGCCGCGCCGCTTCGTATCACTTCTGACTGGAAACTCAGGGGGCGTTCCCGCATCGTGCGGGTGGCGCCTTTCAGTGAGGATAAGCGCGACCTGTGCCGCGTCACGGTGTTGAGCATAGACGTTACTTCTCGCGTAATTGGCGCCACTCGTAGTTTGCTGGAGGAGAAACGCTCATTCATTGATGAAAAGATCGCGGCTGTGGCCATCCGTCCGCGGTTCGAGGAGTGGTGGCTGTTGCTTCAAAAGCCGATTCAGCTCACTGACAATGTTTGGCTCAAACTGAATCCAACTGCCGTGAGAATGGGCAAGTCGCTCGGGACCAGGCGTACACTGGTAACCGCCCTCGGATTTTCGGCGTCTCCGAGAGTAGTAACGGGGAACCGGCCCGCCGAAGGGAACGCACAGCTTCCGCCGCTCGACTCTGCCGCGGTCGGCGACGGCCTGCACGTTCTTCTGGAAGCAATTCTCGGCTACGACGTGGCGACTCGACTGGTTCAGGAGCAGCTTGTCGGAAAAACGGTGGAGCGTGCCGGGCGGAAGCTCGTGGTGAAGGAGGCGCGATTGTTTGGAATTGGCAGCGGCAAGCTTGCTCTCGAACTCCGGCTCGCTGGATCCGCGCGGGCCCACGTTTTTTTTGTCGGTACGCCGGTATACGATCCGGTTTCCCGTGAATTATTCGTTCCTGACCTCGAGTACGACGTCGCGTCAGCCAATAGTCTGGTAAGCGGATTCGAGTGGCTCAAGCACGACGACGTCAGGACGTTTTTCAGAACCCATGCGAGGTGGCCGGTTGGGGATGTGATTGCGACCGGACGCGCTCATTTGCAGGAAGGTCTGAACCGGGAGCTTGCGCCGGGAGTGCGACTGACCGCTGAAGTGACGGACGTGAAAGGTCTGGCTGTCCACGCACTGCGCTCCGGCATCGCGCTTCGCGCACAAGCGGATGCGAATGCGCAACTCACGATCAGGCAGGGCGGTTCCCGGAAGTAAGAAAAAGCCCCGCAACAGAAATCATTGCAGGGCTTCAAGCTATCTTAGTCGGGGCGACTGGATTTGAACCAGCGACCTCCTGCTCCCGAAGCAGGCGCGCTACCGGGCTACGCTACGCCCCGATTTTCCCACTTTCAGGGGGAATCCCAATCATACCCGGAGCAGGGTTCCCAGTCAATCGAAGCAGTCCCCCCATCCGCTCGACTACGAGCGGCCTTGTAGCAAGATGACAGGATTGTGCGTCAACTAACGCGAAGTTGATCCCGTAGTATCCTTAGGCATGACCCGAATACGCACTATTGGAGTTCCGCTTGACCTTGGCGCAAGCCGGCGTGGAGTCGACATGGGTCCGTCAGCGCTTCGCATTGCGCAGCTATGTGAGCGCCTGAGTGCGATGGGACACGAAGTCGACGACATAGGAAACCTTGGTGTAGCCCGCCGCGAAGACCTGACGGCCCGCGGAAAGAACACGTCGTATCTATCAGCCATAGTCGATGTGTGCCGCGAGCTGGCTACAGAGACGGAAGACGCGGTCAGGGATGGCTTCGTTCCCCTTTCCCTCGGCGGAGACCATTCGCTCGCCGCTGGTTCAGTTGCTGGTGTAGCCAGCGCGTTTCACGATCGCGGTCAACGAATAGGACTCATCTGGCTCGACGCTCACGCCGACATTCACACAACAGATTCTTCAGAAACAGGAAACATTCACGGCATGCCACTGGCCCATCTCCTCGG
>JACDDZ010000054.1 GCA_013816695.1 Gemmatimonadaceae bacterium | reverse complement strand
GTAAGCACGAAGCTGGATCTCGACACGCGGAAACATTGATAGCTCACGACTAAATCGCTTTGTGATTCTTCGGAATCAGCTTGCCAACCTGGTGAACCCATCAGAACTCCACACCTCGCTTCCCACTCCGTGGTGAACGAAGAACAATCCGTCCGGATCGTATTTCGTTTTTATGGCGAGCAATCTCGGATAGTTCGACCCCCAGAACGACCGCTGCCAATCGCGCTCGAAGAAATCACTCTCCGAGACGTAGGAGCCTGAATCGGGCACGGGCCTCAGCAGCTGGTCCATCGCGCGGTTGATTGCGGCGGCATCGCGGCGTGCAGCTGCCAAATCGGGTTCGTGGCCCGGCACTCCGGGAAAAGCGGATTGACTCTCGCCGGCGATGATCGCGAGAGCAAATGCATCCAGTACCACGGGGTTCATTGCAGTGTCTCGCGCTGCCGCCATACCCTCCGTGGAAGCACGCGCGAGACCCTTGTTGAAATGCAGAGAGACGGTCCAACTGCGACTGGCAGCGACCAGTGCGTCGGTGAGAACGCTCTGTCGCTCGGTTTCCAGAAGCGACGCTGGTAGCCACGCGGACCGGTACCCATGGACGAACTGACCCGCCTGGCTCCCATCTCCCGCCCAGAAGAAGTTGGACGGAGAAGCGCCCAGGCGATCGTCCGCGACGACCAGCTGCGGAACGTTCTGCTTCAGGAACTCTGCATCCCATAAATGCCGTGCGGGGAGATTGGCAATCACCAGAGGCGCCTCCCACACGAAATCTTGTGGAGCGCTCGTCACCCAATCCACCACCGGCTTCCAAAGCTCCTCCGCCTGCTGACCGGTCATCCCTTGGAACACCATCTGGATCTGCACCGCGTCGTGAGTGAACCGCAGCTGTTCGCCCCAATGAGGGTTGAAAAGTCGATCGTGGTAGAAGCTCACCAGGTGAGCGGTGAGGCGGCGGAACGCAGGCTCAGAGTTGACCCTGATAGTCCCGAACGCCGCACCGACGTTTTCAGGGAGATCGCGCGTCTTGAGCGTCACCCTGGTAACGATTCCGAAGCTTCCTCCCCCGCCACCCTTAAGTGCCCAGAACAAATCCGGATTCGTGACGGCGTTCGCTATTCGCGCGACGCCGTCCGCAGTCACGACTTCCGCTTCCAGCAGTCCTGCGGCGGCGAGGCCATATCTCCTCGAGAAGCTCCCGAAGCCACCGCTCTGAATGAGACCAGCCACGCCAACGGTCGTGCACCCGCCGCCCTGTACGAAGCGACCGCCCCTGGTCGTGACAGCCTCGTAAACCTGCCCCCACATCGCGCCTGCGCCGACCGAAACCGCCGGCCGCGCTAAGTTCGTGCCCGCGCCACGCGGAACGAACGCGTCGTGCATGACGATCTCATTCATCGTGCGCGTCCAGATGAGCAACGAGTCCGGAGAAGACGACGTTCCCTGATAGCTGTGGCCGCCGCCCTTCACGACGACGCGGAGATTGTGATCGCGCGCGAAGTTGACGGCAGCAACCACGTCGCCGGTCGAGGCAGCTGAGACTGCGTAGACGCTGGGGGAGGATCGCCAGCCATCGATCCATCCGAACGTTTGCGTGAGCGCCGGTTGATCGCCGATGTAGAACGGGTTCTTCAATTGCCTGATGACGTCGGTACATGCCGAACCGTGGGGGGAAACACTGCAAGATCCCAACGGCGAGTCGACCCTGATCAAACGCCCGAGTACCGCCCGCCGCAAATCGTCCCATGTAGCGTCGGAGGGCCATAGCGGGTCGCCCGGCCGGACACGGCTTTTGGTGCGCGGAAGGAGTCCAGCGAGTCCCTGCAGCGCTTGCGAACAACCGCTCGCCAACACAGACATCGCCGCCGCAGCCTTGAGAAACAGCCGTCTATTGATCTCAGCCACCCGAAGAATCTACAGTGGATCGCTGACTTCAGGGCGACGACTTTCATTCGCCAAGACGCCTAACCGCCAGCCGCATGACATTTCGGGTCATCCGCGCCGCGGATGAAAGCGACAATGTCATCGGCAACAGACGCCTTCCCCAGGGTGGGCACGGCGAGGGCGAAGACTAACCCGAGATGGCTGACGCCGCGGTAGACAATCGCACGAGCGCAGCCCCCGCGCTCGCGGATAAGCGCGGCGAGTCTGACGGAGTTCCTTGCAGAAACCGTTCTGTCATCTGCGCCATGCAGGAACAGAATTGGGCGCTCCTTTCCATCTATGAAATTGACGGGATAGGTGGATGGCCAATCCTCACTTGCACCCATCACTTCCTGGACGTCCGGGTCCGTCCATGTTGTATCCACCGGACCGGCCATGATGACGTAGCCGCTTACGGCGTCCGAAGGTAACCGGACATTTCGCAGATAGCGCTCGTCTAGTGCGAGCAATGCCGCCGAATGGCCTCCAGATGAATGACCCACAACCCATATCCGCGAGCTGTCGCCACCGAAGCGACGGATATTTGTTCGCGTCCAGCGCACTGCCCTGGCTGCGTCCTCTACCCAGCCGGGGAACTCGACCTCGGGGAATAGCCGGTAATCGGGCACCACGACTACCAGTCCGCGGCGGGTCAACGCATCGCCAAGCAATCGGTATTCGTTCTTCGAGCCGTTGCGCCATCGCCCTCCGTGAAGGAAGATCACAACGGGCGCCGGTCCGCTTCTGACACGCGAGCGATAGACGTCGAGTCGTTCTTGTGCACTACTACCGTACGGGACGTCGGTTTTCCTGACGAAATTATCGCCGAGGAAGATGCCCTCCGCGATTCGCAGCGGCGAACAGGCGGTGGCCATTCCCACGACCGACACCAGCATTACACGGCGAAGCTGACCTCCGCCGGTGCTGGTGGGGCGCGAGTGCGTCAGCTTTTCCGCTTTGCGGCTGCAGCCGATCCGGCGTCCGCAACATCGTCATCGACCGGGTGATCGTGACGGTCGACATCGCGTGCCAACCGAGCCTTCTCGCTATTCTTCTCGGCCTCGTCGTGCTGCTGCCGGCCCTCGAAGAGACGATCCTTCCCCAGATCATCGTGCTTTCGAATCTCCCCGGGATCGTGGCCCGGACCCGCGGAAGTCTGCTTTTCCTTCCCCTGGTCAGCCTCATTCTCGGCCGCGGCGACCTGGTCGAGCTTCCTGTCGCTTGCGTCGTGTTTGTATCCGCTGCTTTCGTTAGCCATTGCCCACTCTCGTTGAATAGGAGATAGAAGAGGGCAACCCGCATGCCTATCCGCATTTGAGGAAGACGACAGCCTGCTTCCGTTTGGAAAATGCTTGACAGCTAGTTTGCGCGTTGCTACAGTGAGCGCATGCCACTGACAACGTATTACTACGCCTCCTATTACTACTCGACCCGCGCAACGGGCCGTGAACGAAGGCGTACGCGTGACTGAAGTAGCCATCTAGCACTTCATTTCGCAAGCACTTCGACCGGCCCGTGGAACATCACGGGCCTTTTTCAATTTCCAACCGGGAATCTTTCTATGATCATCGTCACGCGTCCGAACGTCACTGAAGCCGAGCTGGATCACATCCGGGAGCGTGTCGAAGCGGCAGGGCTCCGAACTCACCTTTCCCGAGGGGAGCGAAGAACGATAGTCGGATGCATCGGCGACGAATCTCTGCTTGAAGGGGTCGCGCTTCGCTCGCTGCCCGGTGTCGAGTCCGTAACTCCTGTGCTCAGACCTTATAAGCGGGCGTCCATAGATTTTGCTGCGGCAAAAACAATTGTCAGCGTCGGCGGAGCAGCCTCATTCGGCGCGCAGGCCGTTGCGATCATCGCCGGCCCCTGTTCTGTGGAAGGCAGTGCAATGCTCCGTGAGACGGCTGTGTCCGTAAAAAAAGCGGGAGCCTCGATGCTCAGAGGCGGAGCGTTCAAGCCAAGAACTTCTCCTTACAGCTTTCAGGGGATGGGCATTGAAGGGCTGCGAATTCTCGCAGAAACACGCGCGGAGACGGGTTTGCCTGTGGTCACCGAAGTGCTCGATACCCGCGACGTAGACATTGTGGCGGAGCACGCGGACATGCTTCAAGTGGGCGCGCGAAACATGCAAAACTTTGCGCTGCTCGCGGAGTTGGGACGGGTGCAGCGGCCGGTACTTCTGAAGCGTGGGATCTCAGCGACCGTCACCGAGCTGCTGATGGCCGCCGAATACATAATGGCTCACGGAAACAATGATGTAGTGCTCTGCGAGCGCGGCATCCGAACCTTCGAAACCGCGACCCGAAATACCTTGGACGTTTCGGCGATTCCGGTCATCAAGCGCGAAAGTCATTTGCCGATCATCGTCGATCCGAGCCATGCCGGGGGTGATGCGGATCTCGTAGCGCCATTGGCATTTGCCGCAATTGCCGCTGGTGCGGACGGATTGATCATTGAGGTCCACCCTGACCCCGAATCGGCGCTATCGGACGGAGATCAGTCACTCACACTTCCTGCCTTCGACGCGCTGATGACGCGAATCGGACCATTTGTCCTGGCCGCCGGCCGAACGCTGTTAGCGCCATCAGCCGGACTCCCCTCCGACGTGCGGCAAGAACTGGCGCAAGGGTGGTGAGCCAGGCTGGAGGGGAGGAGGAGGCTCTTCAGATGGAGCTGGCGCGCTGCCGGGAGGAAATTGCGACGGTTGACAGCGCGTTCATCACGCTGCTCTCAAAGCGCGTCGCTCTCGCGCGTCAAACCGGAATGCTGAAGCAGAAACTTGGCCTGTCGATTCTGGATCCGCAGCGGGAAGCGGCAAGAATCCGGGTCGCCATCGCCAGTGCGCGGGCGGAGGGGCTGGACCCGGAATCGGTGCGCGAAATCTTCTGGCACATTCTCGGTTTATCGCGTAAGGCGCAGTACTCGGAAAAGCGATGAGTACGCAACAAACCGTCGCAGTCGTCGGTCTTGGTTTAATCGGCGGCTCGGTCGCGCGAGGTCTAGCCGCTCAAGGCAACCGGATTTTAGGATACGATTCAAATTCCGCCAGCCTCGACGCTGCGCTCTCGAGTGGAGTTGTAACCCGGCCTCTCTCGCCAACTCTGGAGGAAATCGGTGACGCTGACTCGGTCATCATCGCCGTTTACGGGGATTCCGCACTCGACGTACTCCAGCGCATAAATGCGAAAGCCGAAGATGTCGGATTGGTAACCGATGTCGGAAGCACGAAGCGCGGAATAGTCGCTGCGGCGGAAGCGGTGCCGCTTGGACGTCTTTTCGTCGGGTCACATCCGTTGGCCGGCGACCATCGCTCCGGGTGGGCGGCATCGCGCGCTGACCTGTTCGCGAACGAAACCGTCTATCTGTGTCCTGCACGGCAGGCATCGGACAGCGCGCTCACTCGTGCGCGGGAGTTATGGATATCGCTCGGCGCGAAGCCGGTTGAAATCGAGGCTGGTGCGCACGATGATCTGCTTGCCTGGACGAGCCACCTTCCTCACCTGGTATCGATCGCTCTCGCCATCGCTCTCGAGGAGGCTGGCATCAGTCGTAGCCAGTTAGGGCCTGGCGGACGAGGCCTGACGCGTCTGGCGGGTGGGTCTCCCGATGTTTGGACTCCCATAATTCTTGAAAACGCCGCAGCTATAGAATCGGCGGTCGAGGGCATTGAACGGCAGTTGATGATGATCCGGAAGTTCTTGCGTACTGGCGATCGGGAAATAATCAGGGAGAGATTGGAGAACGCGCGAAGCTGGGCTGGCTAGTGACGCCCTTCACATCGCCTAGTTGCGCCGCCCTCTGAACGTTCTCCAGGCTTGTCCCAGCCGATTGAAGAAGCTGGACTTTCTTAAGAGCTGTGCGTTCGGGTCTGAGGCGCTCGACTCGAGCAGCGCCTCGAACACTTTTCGTTGCAGAGAAGCAGGCACGGGTTGACGGGAATTGCGCTTGAGCAGGGCCAGAAACGCCAGCTCAAAATTGTATTGAGGAAGGCAACGCGCGCACATTTCGAGATGCTCCCTGATCTTCCCAGCTCGTGCCTCGTCAAGAGCGCCGTCCAGGTATTCCCATAACTTCGAAATCACCTGGTCACACGGCATCATCATCGCATTATCCATCGGTCCTCTCCCTCGGCTGGATGTAACCCATCTCAACCGCGTAAGCGTAGAGCTTCTCCTGTAGAATCCGCCGCCCCCTGAACAGCCTGCTCTTAACTGTCCCAACGGGAAGACCCAAAACCTCTGCCGCCTCTGCGTAGCTCAAACCTTCCAGATCGCTCAGCACCACTATCTCGCGAAACGGCATAGGAAGCCCGTCCAATGCTCGCACCACTTCCTCGTCCAGGAAGGAAGTAAAAAAAATCTGTTCGGGGTCTGCGTACTGCACCTCGTTGAAGACTGCTGTTGCGGCGAGTGCCTCGACCGCTGCCTCGTTATCCGGCAGTTCCACCATTCTGGCATCTCGCGACGCAACACGAAGAAAACGATTCCTGCAGATCGCGAAGAGCCAGGCGCGACAATTCGTCCGGGACTCGTAACTTGCCCAACTCCGCTGCGCCTGAAGAAACGTGTCTTGCACCAGATCTTCTGCGTCACTGACTCGTCCCTGCGTAAGCCTCACCGCGAACCGGTACACCGAGTCGAGGTTGACGAGCGCCTCGGCGCCGAACTCCGGGGGAGGTTTATTTCTCAATCAACGACCTCAACGGAACAACCCGAAGAACTTGCTTAACAATCGCTTGCGGCCCGGTGTCAGCGACCCTCGACGTGCGGCGTCGGCGGCCCTTCGCAACGCCTCCGCTTCGGTGGGATAAGGAAAGATTGATTTTCCGAGAGCGGACACACCCAGCCCGTTGGTCATTGCCGCAGCCACAATCGCGATGATGTCGCCCGCCCGGTCTGCTACCATCGTCGCTGCCACAATCTTATCTCCGACGAGATGGAGGCGACAGAATCCGTCGCTGTCCCCTTCCAGCGTCGCCCGATCCACTTGCTCGAGAGGAACTGTGATCGAGCGGAGTCCCTTCACATTTGCTAACTGATCGGTGGACATCCCGACGTGAGCAAGCTCAGGTGAGGTATACGTACACCACGGTACCACCAGGCTGTCCATGCGCTGACGTCCGAAAAACAGGGCATTGCGAACGACCATCCGTGCGTGCGCATCCGCGACGTGGGTGAACTGGAAGCTCCCTGCCACGTCTCCCACAGCATACACAGAGTGGTTACTAGTCCGCAGATGCTGATCCACGGTCACACCCTTCTTGTCGAAAACGATTTCGCCGAGCTCGAGATCGAGTCCCTGCGTATTCGGGGTTCTGCCGCCCGCGACGAGAATTGAATCCCCACGCACCTCTTCACCGCCGCTCAAACGAACGACGACATCAGTCCCGCGCTTCGAGACCAATTCCAGCTCGACTCCCGTGCGAACTACCACTCCGTCGACGGCGAGTGCACGAGCGACAACGGCGGCAGCATCTGCGTCATCCTTGGCGAGAATCCTCTCTCCCCGCTCGAGGACAGTCACGTCCGCCCCCAATCGGCGGAACGCTTGTGCCAACTCGCACCCTATCGGTCCGCCGCCTACAACAAGCAGATGGCGCGGTCGGGTTTGAAGATCGAAGATCGTTTCGTTAGTGAGAAATGGTGTCTCGTGAATTCCGGCAATGGGAGGCACCGCCGGACTGCTACCCGTAGCGATGACCGCGCGGCGGAATCTGAGCACCGCATCTCCGACCGCGATCTGGTCGCGTGACTTGAACTGGGCCTGCCCAAAAAACAGATCGATGTCCATTCCCCGGTAGCGATCAGCAGAATCCACCGCCGAGATTTTCGCGCGTGTGCGCCGCATATGCTTCATGGCCTCGGCGAAGTCACCGTCGCCCTGGGCTTGCGGCGCCCCGAACCTGCCTCCTCTCGCATCCGCCCACGCTCGGCTCGCGCGCAACAAAGCTTTGGACGGTACACAGCCGACGTTGAGACAATCGCCTCCCATTGCGTGGCGCTCGATCAGCGCGACTCGAGCTCCAAGCGCGGCGGCTATGGCCGATGTTACAAGACCACCCGTTCCCGCGCCGATCACAACCAGGTCGTATTTGTCCCTGGGTACCGGATTCGTCCAATTCTCCGGCGAGACATTGGCGCGCCATGCACGGTCGGAGTCGCCCGCAATGGATGTCAGCTCGCTCATTTCAGTCGGCCTGCTGCAGTGGCTTGAGCTCACTTCGTGCCAGGCGCGCTATAAGAATCGCCGCGACTATCGTCGCGACAACGCCGACTGCTATCAACGTATAGTAGCCAGCGCCGTGTGGAACCGATTTCGAGATGCCGGTCAAAGTTCCGGCCACAGTTCCGTAATAGACATACATCGCAGTCCCGGGCAGAATTGCGGCCGTGCCTAGTATGTAGTCCTTCGTGGCGACGCCAGTGATCCCCAGGGCATAGTTGAGGACGTTATACGGGAGCACAGGTGAGAGTCGTAGCAGTGCCACGAGTCGCATTCCGCCGCTCTTCGCGGCGCGATCAATGGCTTTGAACCGCTCGTCGGCGCGAAGTCGCCTCTCTACAATCGGCCTGACTGCGTAACGTGCCAACAGGAACGAAGCAATCGAGCCGAGCATCGCTCCGACGAAGGCATAAATGACACCATGCACAAAACCAAACAGCGCTCCCGCGATCAAGGTGAGAATCGTTCCCGGAACCAGAAGCGGGCTAGCGACCATGTACACGGCGACGAAAGCGACGGGTCCCCACGCTCCACGCGCCCGGACCCATTCAGCGAAGGGCGCTGCATATGGTTCGAGGTAGTGGCGCGCAGCCCAGATGAACAAAGCCACCAATACTATTGCGATCGTCCAGCGAAGGATCGTGGATGCAGTTGGGCGATTCATCTTGGGTTGGTGCGGGAGGGTTGTATATAATAAAGACTTCGCGGCAAGTAACGGTTCCCGATACTCATCTGACCGGCATCTACCAGGAACCCTTAATGCTCGATTCAATCGCGCGGCCGCTGAAGAATCGACTGCTCCACCCCGTGGCGTCGCGCTTTGCCGCTCGCGTAAACCCAAACGCCATCACGCTGGCATCAGCGCTTTTCGGACTGCTCGCCGCAGTCGCCGTTTCCCAGGGCCGTTTTGACCTGGGCATTTTGGGATGGGCGCTGAATCGGATACTTGACGGGCTCGACGGGGCTGTCGCCAGAGAGGGAGAAAGACAAACTGATTTCGGTGGGTACATCGACATCATCGCCGACTTCACAGTGTACGCGGCGATCCCCATCGGCGTCGCCATTCATTTTGCGACCGCCGCGGCGTGGCTCGCGACTTCGGTGATGCTCGCGACGTTCTATGTGAATTCTGCTTCCTGGATGTATCTGGCAGCATTGCTTGAAAAACGCTCGGCCGGCGCTGGGAAAGCGGAAGAAGAGACCAGCATCACTATGCCGGATGCACTTGTAGGCGGAACGGAAACGCTGTTGCTCTACAGCGCGTTCTTAGCTCTGCCTGCGCTCGCGC
>JACDDZ010000053.1 GCA_013816695.1 Gemmatimonadaceae bacterium | reverse complement strand
CTGTTGATCCGCGCGCCAGCGCAGTGCAGGCCCACTTCAGTGTGAACCGCGAAAGCAAAATCGATAGGCGTAGCACCCTTGGGCAACTGGATTACGTCACCTGTGGGAGTGAACACGAAAATCTCGTCCTGATAAAGATCGAGCTTGAGGAACTCGAGAAATTCATCGGGCGTCTTCGCATCCATCTGCAGCTCGAGCACCTGCCTGAACCAGGACAGCGCGCGATCCAGCTCGTCGGCGCTCTTCGCCTCTTCCTTGAATCGCCAGTGAGCAGCAATCCCATACTCGGCCGTGCGATGCATCTCCCGGGTTCGAATCTGGATCTCAAAAAGCTGCTTGCCCGGTCCAAACACAGTCGTGTGCAGCGACTGGTATCCATTCGACTTCGGCTGCGCGATGTAATCCTTGATGCGCTCCTGTAACGGAGTGGACCGGTCGTGAATTACGCCGAGCGCGTGGTAGCAGTCGGGCACCGAGTCGACGAGAACGCGGATAGCGAGGAGGTCGTAGATCTCCTCGTACGGCTTGTCCCACTTCTTCATCTTCTTGTAAATGGACCAGAGATGCTTGGGGCGCCCCGTAACGTCAACGTTGTTGATCCCAGCATCCTTGAGCTGTACCGACAGGGGCTCGGCAAGGTCGCTAATCAGTGTTTCCCGCGCAGCCCTCCGCTGTGCGACGGTTTTTGCGAGCGTCTTGTATTCTTTTGACTCAATGTGCTTGAACGCGAGGTCTTCCAGCTCCCAACGGACACGCGCCATACCGAAGCGGTGGGACAGGGGCGCGTACAGGTCACGCGTCTCCTGTGCAATCCGTCTGCGCTTTTCTTCCGGAAGGTGGTCAAGCGTTCGCATGTTGTGCAGGCGATCCGCGAGCTTGATGATAATTACGCGTGCGTCCTTCGCGATCGAGAGCAGCAGCTTCCTGTAGTTCTCAACCTGCCGTTCCTGCGAAGAGTTGAGCGGCAGGTGGCCGATCTTCGTGAGCCCATCCACGATCGAAGCCATCTCCTTTCCGAACTCGGCTTCGATGTCGGCGACAGTGACGCTCGTGTCCTCCACGACATCGTGTATCAGTCCGCTGGCAACGGTGACCGTATCGAGCTGCAGGTCTGCCAGAATCTTTGCTACATGCACGCAGTGCGAAACGAAATCCTCACCCGACAGCCGCTTCTGGCCGCGGTGGGCCTTCTCGCTGAACTTGTACGCGCGAACCAGGAGGTCGTGGTCCAGCCTGGACGGCAAAATCGCCCGCTCCGCCGTGACTCCGATAGGAGCTTCAGACGGGTCGTCCCACCCGGGAATTACCTCGCTCAGGGAGATTGCGGTCATTCATATAGTATATCCCGTCGACAGTACGCGGGAAACGGATGGGCCGGCAACAAAAGCTGCTGGCAGCAAGAAGCTTTTTTGTCGTGGCCCTTAAAGCATCCCCGCCTCCGCAAACGAGATGTACCGCCCCCGCCCAACTATCACATGATCCTGCACCGGAATGTCGAGCAGCTTCCCCGCCTGGACGAGCTGTTCGGTAACGGCGCGGTCATCACCCGAAGGAGTAGGATCCCCGCTCGGATGATTGTGAACGAGGATAATCGCTGCGGCGTTCTCCGCTATGGCTTCACGAAAAACTTCGCGCGGATGCACGAGCGATGAATTCAACAGCCCGCGCGTAATAGTCACGTCGCGTTCCAGACGGTGCTGCGAGTCAAGGATCGCAACATGAAACTCCTCTACCGGAAGGTCCTCGAGCTTGGGGGAGAAAATCTCGAACACGTCGCGCGGCCAGCGAACCGGTGCCCCTTCCTCGCGCGACTCGGACGCCATCCGCCTTCCCAGCTCAAGTGCCGCGTGGATGCCAATCGCCCGTGCGGTTCCCACCCCGGAGATAGCGGTAATGGACGCAACGGGCAGGGCGGCGAGGCGCCGGAGCGATCCACTTGCGCTGCCCAGAATTTCCTGACCGAGCGATAGCGCCGATTTCCCACCGGATCCGCTGCCGAGGAGGATCGCAAGAAGTTCCGCAGATCCAAGCGCGCGCGCTCCGTGCGACTTCAACCGCTCACGTGGACGTTCAGCTGGTGGAAGCTCCATTATGCGAAGTGACATGCAGCCAAGGTACTCCGTGCCTGCCAGGCGAAGGCATCAAGTGCGCGCGGCCATTATCAACCCCGCGCGAGCCGCCGCCTTTGTTACCTTTGGTTTCATGACTGCGCTCACCTTTCGCCGAGCATTCGCCGACGAGCCGATTGCCAAGCAGCTGATCAACGAGCTGGACGCCGGGTTTCTAAAACTTTATCCGCCGGAGCATATGTTCGGGCTGCATCCCAACGAAGAACGCGACCCTAGACTCCATTTTTTCATCATCGAAACGGGCGACAGCGTGCTGGGATGCGGAGCTCTCCGCGTTCTGGATGTCAGCTGTGCAGAATTGAAGCGCATGTACGTCCGACCCGAGTTCCGTGGTCTAGGGGTGGCAAGAAAGCTTATCCGACATCTCGAGCAGACGGCCAGCGCGCTCGGCATTTCCTGTATGCGACTCGAAACAGGACCGGAACAGATCGAGGCGCTGGGGCTATACCGGTCAGAGGGCTACTCCGACATTCCGCCTTACGGCGAATATGTCAGCAGCCCTGTCAGCGTCTGTATGGAGAAAACTCTCTAAAGACGTTTCTTGTGGTGCTCGCCACGCAGATCTATAATCCCGCCCCGTGACACTTCTTGAACTTTTTCCCCGACCCGCACGGACACGGATCATTCCGCCCGACATTTGCCCAGTCACCGCCAGTTGCCCCTCCGCCTGGCGACGCTGGAACTCCAGGAATCCCACCCGTCGGTGGACGCAGTGACTTCACACGGCCGGCACCAACAACTGTTGGCTCGGGCCTCGCCGACGCACCACGCTGAGGCGACTCCGCAGGCCCAACATCCATCATTGCATTCGCTCCACCCTCGTCACTGCCATCACCATTCCCGCCCACATCCACATCCTCCAGAACGCCAAGCGCGTTGTATCGCTTGGAGGCACGCGCAGCCGCAGGCGGAGCACTCCGCTCGGTGAACTCGCCCGGATCCTCGAACGTGAGCTGTGCGCGCAGGAATCGCTCGGTGAAGGTGTTGTAGATGTCGTTCATGAGATCCACGAACATCGTGTACGCCTCGTGCTTGTACTCGATGAGCGGATCCTTCTGCCCCCACGACCTGTAATGAATCGCGTTGCGCAGCTGGTCCAGATCATAAAGATGATCCTTCCACTTTTCATCCAGAACGTTCAGCATCACAAGCGATAGCAGCTGGCTGGAGAACTCCTCGAGATTGCCCATCTTGTCGCGGAATGCGTTCTTTCCAGCCTCCGAACCCGCCGTCATTGCATCAGCCAGCGACACAGGACGATCGACTTCCTCCTCGAACTCCGGAACGCTCAAGAGGTAGTGCATGAGCAGCTCCTGGCGCACGAGCCCCATGTCCCACTCTTCCTGCGTCTCGAACACGTTCAGCGTGTTCTCGACCCGGCGAGCGACTCCCTTCTCCACCATCTTCCCGGCTTCACTCTTCAGCTCCTCGCCACCCTCGAGCGCAAATGAACGCAGCGAGTAAATCACTTCGCGCTGCTGGTTCATTACATCGTCATACTCGAGCAGCCGCTTGCGCGACTGGAAGTTCTGCAGCTCGACGCGCTTCTGGGCCTGCTCGATGGAACGCGTGATAAGAGGATGCGTGAGCATCTCGCCCTCCTGCGCGCCCATCCGATCCATCAGCTTTGCGATTCTCTCCGAGCCGAACAGGCGCATGAGATCGTCCTCGAGCGATAAAAAGAACTGCGACGCGCCAGGATCACCCTGACGGCCCGCGCGTCCACGCAGCTGCCTGTCGATACGACGCGACTCATGCCGCTCAGAACCAAGAATGTGCAGCCCGCCAATTTCGTCCACGTCGACTTCGTTGTTGTCGGCATCCTTCACCCTCGATGGACGCGTCTCTGTCACGCCGGCTCCGAGCTTGATGTCGGTTCCGCGGCCTGCCATGTTCGTCGCAATGGTCACGGTCCCGGGCTGACCCGCTTCCGCCACGATCTCAGCTTCCCTCTGGTGGTATTTCGCATTCAGCACATTGTGCGGAATTCCCGCGCGCTTGAACATGCGCGACAGCGTTTCAGAGACGTCCACGCTTACCGTTCCCACAAGCACCGGATATCCCAGCTTGTGCAGCCGCTCTGTCTCCTCGAGAATCGCGTTGTATTTCTCGCGGCGAGTCTTGTAGACGAGGTCCTGACGATCGTCGCGGATTATGTCGCGGTTCGTTGGAATTACGGCCACACCCAGACCGTAGATCTGGTGGAATTCCGACTCCTCGGTTTCAGCTGTACCGGTCATGCCTGCGAGCTTCTGGTACATGCGGAAGTAGTTCTGGATGGTGATTGTCGCCATTGTCTGCGTCTCGCCCTTCACCTGAACACCTTCCTTTGCTTCGACAGCCTGGTGCAGTCCCTCCGACCAGCGACGTCCCGGCATCGTCCGGCCGGTAAATTCGTCGACGATAAGAACCTGACCTTCCTGCACCACATAATTCACGTCCCGCTCGTACAACGCATGTGCACGCAACAGCTGGTGCACGATGTTCAGGCGCTCGCTCTTTTCGGCGTAATTCCGGTTCAGGACATTTCGCTGCTCGATCTTCTCTTCCGGCGCCATCTCCAGGTCATGATCGATGCGATGCACTTCCTGCGAGAGATCGGGGAGCACGAACGCTTCATGATCGGTCGGCGCCATGAACTCAACGCCCTTGTCACTCAGGTGAACCGTGTGCCCCTTCTCGTCCAGCACGTACAGCAGCTCTTCCTCGAGATCGCGGAACTCCTGCTTGTTGGCAGGCAACTTCCTGTCGGCAATGGCGGCGAGTTCCTGCTTCTGCACCAGTTGCTTGACGCCTGATTCCTGGAATAGCTTGAGCAGCTTCTTGTTCTTCGGTCCGCCCAGCTGCGCCTGATACAGCTTCAGCGCAGCGGTAGACTCGTCGCCTGCCTCCAGCGCGCGCTCGCCATCGGCGATGAGAACGTTGACCAGGTCGCTCTGCCTGCGCACGAGGCGCGCGACAGCGGAATTGTGCTGTGCATATTCAGCATCAGTTTCATTCCCAACAGGACCGGATATGATGAGCGGCGTACGTGCTTCGTCGATGAGCACCGAGTCAACTTCGTCGACAATCGCGAAGAAGTGGGGGCGCTGGACGCGCTGGTCCAGCGAAATCACCATGTTGTCGCGCAGGTAGTCGAATCCGAACTCGTTGTTCGTACCGTAGGTGATGTCCGACTCGTACGCGGCGCGGCGCCCCTGAGTGCCTGGCTCGGTCGTGTCGATACATCCAACAGTGAGGCCGAGATAACGGTAAACGTGGCCCATCCACTCCGAGTCGCGGCGCGCGAGGTACGAGTTGACGGTAACCAGGTGCGCGCCTTTCGCAGGCAGCGCATTCAGGTAGAGCGGCAGAGTGGCAACCAGGGTCTTTCCTTCACCTGTCGCCATTTCAGCGATGCGTCCGGTGTGCAGCTGTATTCCGCCCATCAGCTGCACGTCGTATGGAACCATGTTCCATTCCATATCGTGTCCAGTCACGGACACCTGCGTTCCAACAAGACGACGGCACGCCTCGCGCACTGTCGCGAATGCCTCGGGAAGAATGTCCTCGAGCACGAGTGCAATCGCTTCGCGCAGCTCCTGCTCGACTCCACCACTCCCATCCAGTCCGCTCAGCTCCGAATCGATCGATTCGCGCATGGCGAGGTCGCCTGTGGTTTTCTTCTGTTCCTTGAGCTCGGCAATGCGGGCTTCGAGCGCGCCCGTTTCTTCCAGAATCTGCGCACGAAACTTTGCAGTCTGTCCCCTGAGCTCCTCCCCGGAAACGTCGTGCAACCGCTCATAATGCTCGTTTATCTCGTCAACGATCGGCTGGATGCGCTTCCGCTCCCGCTCATGACGGGTGCCGAATACTCCAGTTAGAAGTCCCTTCAGCATTTCTTTATTCCTGCGAAGCGCCCTGCGGCGCGTAAAGATTATTTGCCTCGATGTACTTCAGCACAGCATCGGGTACGAACCCGGCGATGGACTTCCCTGCTTTCCTGCGACTGCGAATCTCGGTCGACGACACTTCGATCCGGCGGGTCGCTACAACAAACACATCGTCCTCTACCTTCCTGATTTCACTGCCTCTCTCGAGAATCACCAGGCCCGACAGCTCGCGAATCCTGCCGGGGTTCTTCCACTTGTTGAACGAGTCGTAGCTGTCCCGCCCAAGCAGCAGGAAAATCTGCGCGCCGGGAAACCGACTGGAAAAGCTTTCCAGGGTATCCACAGTGAAAGATAATCCGGGTCGCTTCACTTCAGACTCGTCTACCTCCACCACGCCGACACCTCGAAACGCGAGCTTTGCCATCGCCAGACGATGCTCGGGCGATGCGCCGTCACTCGTTTGGGCCTTCAGCGGCTGAATCCCCGCAGGAACTACAAACAACCGGTCCAGCTTGAGTGACTCGGCTGCGTCTACAGCCAGCACACGATGCCCTATGTGCGGAGGATCAAAGCTCCCGCCGTAGACTCCGATGCGCACAAAGCCTAGGGCTTCGCCTGCGCGTTTCCACATGCTGCACGCACTTCGCGATCGTTCGGGTACTTGGTGCGCATCGCCGAGCACAGTTCGGTCGCGTCTTCGTTGTAATGAATCGCGCGGTACGCCTCGAGGAGTGCCAGGTGTGCTTCCCGCGCCTTCTTCGCGTCGGGGTGCAGACGGAGAACATCCTTGAAGTAGATGATGGCAGAGTCGTACGCTTTACGCTTCAGGTAGTGGTAGCCGGTGTTGTAATCCTTGGTGGCGAACCACTCATCCAGCTTCACCATTTCGCGCTGCGCGCGCGGAACCAGCGTCGACTGGGGGTAAAGCGCGATGAGCAGGCGGTACGAATTGATAGCGTTGTCCCCGTATTGCGCATCCAGGTCCGGTTTCCGCCACAGCTGCTCATACGCAGCTCCCGACTCAAACAGTGCGTCATCGGCCAGCGTATCCTGCGGGAAGGACTCGCTCACTCGCGTGAAGCTGGTCGCCGAAAGAAGATGATCACCCATCTTTCCCTGCGACTTCCCCAGGTAGAAGTACGAAGCCGGCAGGCGCGGATCGCGTGGATCCAGGTCATGGGTGAGCCGCTCGAAAGCCTTGGTCGCGTTTTCCCAGTTGTGGGCGTTGTACTCCTTCATGGCACCCGCATACAACGAGTCCATGTTTGTGAACGAGGCGGCGTAGAATCCGTGCGTACAGGATATGGATACGAACACTGCGAGGGCATACAAAGAAACGCGTTTAATCATGGGCCTTTTTACCCCGGCCGGACGCTGCATGTTCATACGCTTGCCCGCCCGATGGAGAAGTATTGGATTCCGAGCTCTTTCATCTGCTCGGGGTCGTAAAGATTGCGACCATCGATGACTACAGGACGCTTGAGCGCAGAGCGCACGCGAATGAAGTCAGGGTGCCGGTATTCATTCCAGTCAGTGATCACTACAAGTGCATCTGCGCCAGCCAGTGCGTCATAATTGGTTTCCGCATACTCGATCCGGTCGCCGATAATACGGCGCGTCTCCTCGATTGCCGCGGGATCGTGCGCACAGATCGTTGCGCCAGCTTCCAGCAGGTCCTCGATGAGACAGAGTGACGGGGCCTCCCGCATGTCGTCAGTGCGTGGCTTGAATGCCAGGCCCCAGATCGCAATGCGCGCCCCTTTCAGTTTGTCACCCAAGGCAGTCCGAAGTTTCCGCCCGAGCAGCTTCTTCTGGCGCTCGTTTACGGAATCCACTGCATTGAGCACCTCGAGTGGAAGACCATTACCCTCTGCAGTCCGCATCAACGCCTTCACGTCCTTCGGAAAACATGACCCGCCGTATCCGGGGCCCGGGAAGAGGAAGCTCGACCCGATCCGGGAGTCGCTCCCGATTCCTTTCCTTACGAAATCCACGTTCGCGCCGACCTTTTCACAAAGATTCGCGATCTCGTTCATGAACGAAATACGCGTCGCAAGCATCCCGTTCGCCGCATACTTGGTCATCTCGGCAGACGAGATATCCATGAGGATGATCGGGTTTCCCGTCCGCACAAATGGCGCGTAAAGCTCCGACATGACTCGACGCGCCTGCTGGCTGTCGACGCCAAGGACCACGCGGTCCGGCTTCATGAAGTCATCCACGGCAGCCCCTTCCTTCAGGAACTCGGGATTGCTGCACATGAAAAACTCGTGCTTTGCAAACTTCTTGATTTCAGCTGCGACTTTCGCAGCGGTTCCTACCGGCACTGTCGACTTGGTGACCACAACCATCTCGCGGGTCATGTGCCTGCCGATGGACTCTGCAACCCTGAGCACGTGTTTCAGGTCGGCCGACCCGTCCTCGCCCGGCGGTGTTCCAACCGCAATGAAAACGACATCCGACTGGGCAATCGAACCACCTACATCGGTCGTGAATTCAAGTCGGCCCTGCTCCTGGTTGCGCTCGACAAGTCCTTCCAGTCCAGGCTCGTAGATGGGGAGCTTGTTCTTCTTGAGCCCTTCGATCTTCTTCGAGTCCACATCTGCGCAGACTACGTCGTTGCCGGTCTCGGCGAGGCACGCCCCAACGACCAGACCGACATACCCCGATCCGATTACGGAAATCTTCACCCGTCGCGCCTCAGCTGACCGGGGCGAGCGAATGAGATCCTGACGAGAGCGAGACAACGCGAGCGCGCGGGTTCGAAAGCGATGCGGTCGCATTGCGAGTGTCAACGACAACCGAAGCGAGGTCCACAACCCTGCGATAGTCCACAGCCTCATGATCGGTAACGATCACCACGGCGTCTGCGCTGGTCAGCTCATCGTCAGTCAACTCCACACTGCGGTGCTCGTGGCCATCCGCGCGAAGCACCGCTACATGCGGATCATGATAAACGACCACTGCTCCCTGGTCTTCAAGGAGGCGAATCACGTCCAGCGCCGGGCTTTCACGCATGTCGTCGATGTTCTTCTTGTACGCGACGCCTAGCACCAGCACACGACTACCGTTGACCGCCTTCTTATCTTCGTTTAGTGCAGTGGCAACTTTGCGCGCGACGATCGCTGGCATCTCGCTGTTGATCTCGCTCGCAAGATCGATGAAGCGCGTCTTGTAGTTGAGCGTGCGCATCTTCCAGGCGAGATAGTGCGGATCGAGAGGGATGCAATGTCCGCCAATTCCTGGGCCGGGCGTGAACTTCATGAATCCAAACGGCTTTGTTGCCGCCGCTTCGATGACTTCCCAGACGTTCACGCCAAGCTTGTCACACACAATCGCCATCTCGTTGACCAGGCCGATATTCACGCTTCGGAAGGTGTTCTCGAGCAGCTTCACAAGTTCGGCAGTTTCGGTGCTGCTGACCGGCACGATCGTGTCAATGCACG
>JACDDZ010000362.1 GCA_013816695.1 Gemmatimonadaceae bacterium | reverse complement strand
CGAGGAGAATCAGCCCGGCAGCTGCGGTGGTGCCGATGGCGAGAAATAAATAAGTGGGAGCGAGCCAGCGATGATCGACATAAGAGAATGCCCCTGATGGTCCACTGCCCCGCAGGAGCAATGCGTATGCGTCCAGCCTGTAGCTCCACGCGAGCAGCAACAGGGCGAGTGTGCCGAGAATGGTGATGTGTCGGCGGGCATAAACAGAAACCTGGAGCCGGCCACGATACCAGCGAAGACCAGGAGTGAGGGAATACAATCCTGCAACGAGTGCGGTAACCGTCGAAACCAGCGCGATCGACCAGAGGTACAATGCATTCTCGAGAGGCAGCCAGCCCACGTAATAGCCGAGGTCGAGCTTGTAGTACGGATCTGACTCCCCGAACGTGAGTCCGGCGCGCGCGAGACTAAGCAGCGTCCAGTTTGGCGCGCCAAAGGCGAGCAGCAAACCCACGGTGGCGGAGAGCGCAGCTACAACGCGGTAGAGATACCGGCTTGGCACTGCCTCGCCGATCTCGACGTTTCCAATTTTCCGCGGAAGTGCGAGCGAGACAATGCTGCGTCGTATGGCCGCAAGATTGAGGAAGGCGAAGACTGCTGCAAATGTTCCAAGTCCCAGTCGCAACAGGGCCGTGTCGCGAAGGCGCTCGAACCAGACAGGCGCCGCGCCCAGGGAGTTGAACCATGTGTACTGTCCGTACAGGACTGCTGCGACGCGACCAGCGATGAGTGCCGCGGCGAGGATGCCAACCGCGATTGCAACGCGGCGGCCCCGGGTCATCCTACTGCGATGCCCTGCTCCGTCAGCCAGCCTTCCATTTCAGCGCGGATCTGCGCGAGATGCTCGGCAGTTCGTGCCTCGAATCTCATGACCAGCACCGGCTGGGTGTTGGACGCACGAATCAATCCCCATCCGTCCCCGAACAGCACGCGCACTCCATCCACGTCAATGACATCGTGCTTTGCGCGGAAGTGCTTCGTCGCCGCCTCGACAATCCCAAACTTGACGTCATCGGGACAGTCAACGCGGATCTCGGGAGTGGCGATGAAACGCGGAACGTCAGACAGCATCTCGTGAACGCTTTTGCCCGAATTGGCCACGATTTTCAACAGGCGCGCAGCTCCATAAAGCGCGTCATCGAATCCATAGAAGCCTTCACCGAAGAACATGTGACCTGACATTTCGCCCGCGATTGGTGCGTGCGTCTCGTGCATCTTCTCTTCGATGAGCGAGTGGCCCGTCTTCCACATGACAGGCTTGCCCCCGGCCTTGGTAATCTCCTCCGGCAAAGCCTGCGAGCACTTAACGTCAAAGATGATCGACTGCCCTTTTCCGGTGCGCTCAAGGACGTCGCGAGCGTACAGGATGAGGATGTGATCTCCCCAGATGATCTCGCCCTCGTTATCGATGACACCAATTCGATCAGCGTCACCGTCAAGTGCGATTCCAATGTCGGCCTTTTCCCTTGCGACCGCCGCGATAATGTCCTTCAGGTTGGCTTCAACCGTCGGATCGGGATGATGATTGGGAAATGTTCCGTCGCTTTCACAGAAAAGACATGTCGCATTCACGCCCAGTCGCTTCATCAGTTGGGGTGCGACGAGAGCTCCCGCGCCGTTTCCACAATCCACGACAACCTTGAGTTTGCCGCCAATCTGTCCGATGCGCTCCACGACATCATCTATGTACCGATCGATCACGCCCTGGCTTGTGACAGTTCCCTTTCCCTGCGGAAATATTCCTGCGGTGATCAGGTCATACATGTGCTGGATCTGCTTTCCGTAAATCGAATTCTTTCCGATTCCAAGCTTGAAGCCGTTGTACTCCGGCGGGTTATGCGAACCGGTAATCTGGATTCCGCCAGCGACTTCAAGATTGTGCTGCGCCCAATAGGCGAGGGGCGTTGGCACCACTCCGATGTCTACGACATCGATTCCTGACTCTGTGAGGCCGCGCAAGAGTGCTTCGTGAAGCGCGGTACCGCTCGGGCGATTGTCCCGTCCCACCGCGACCGATCCGCTGACCTTATTCTCGGCCATGAACGCAGCGAACGCGCGTCCAATGAAATACGCAACTTCCGGCGTTAGATCCTTTTCTGTAACTCCGCGGATGTCGTATTCGCGAAAAATTGCTCGGGAGATGGACATCGTTTCAGGTGATCAGGGTGCGGGAATGGTCGCGGCGATGGAGCCGGTTGGAA
>JACDDZ010000361.1 GCA_013816695.1 Gemmatimonadaceae bacterium | reverse complement strand
GGTTACGACGTCTGCGATGCCGCAAATGGGACCGATGCGGTTGCGCAGGCGATGCGAGGTGATGTGGACGTTGCACTGATTGACCTGATGATGCCGGGCGAAATCGATGGGATGAGTGCTCTGAAAAAGATCCGCGAGCGCTTTCCTGACATGCCGGTCATTATGATGAGCGGCCGGGCAGGGCTCAGTGATGCCGTGAATGCGACCAAGCTGGGCGCCTTCAACTTCCTCGAAAAACCTCTGACACCCGAGGGTGTGTTGCTGGCAGTGGGATCGGCGTTCGAGCTGCAGCGTACGCGTCAGGTAGCTCGTGAGCTGCGCGAAGAGCTCGGACTCGCTGGCCAGATGGTGGGCGAAAGTGCGGAAATGGAGGATGTGCGTGCACTCATCACTCGCGTCGCCCCTACCGATTCGCGGGTGCTCATCACCGGTGAATCGGGAACAGGCAAGGAGCTGGTTGCCAGCGCAATCCACGATGGCAGTCCGCGACGAGAACGTCCGTTCGTGCGTGTGAACTGCGCCGCGTTGCCTCGCGACCTTGTAGAAAGTGAGATGTTCGGGCACGAGCGAGGCGCGTTCACCGGCGCCACCCAGGCGCGCGCGGGACGATTCGAGCTCGCGCACACGGGAACGCTGTTTCTGGACGAGATTGGCGATCTTAGCGCGGAAGCCCAGGCAAAGCTGCTTCGCGCAATTGAGGCACGTGAAATTCAGCGGGTCGGCGGAAACAAGACACTCAAGGTCGATGTGCGCGTAATTGCCGCAACAAATCAGGATTTGCAGGCTGCGGTGAAGTCGGGGGATTTTCGCGAGGACCTGTATTTTCGACTCGCCGTTCTTCCTATAGCTCTTCCGCCACTCCGGCAGCGCGCCGAGGATATCCCATCGCTAATCGCGCATTTTTCCGAGCAGTACAGAAAGCGGACAGGTCACAGGCCGCCCGTGTGGACCCGCGAAGCTGTCGAAGTGATGTGCGGATATTTGTGGCCGGGGAATGTTCGTGAGCTGGCAAATATTGTTGAGCGCGTAGCAATTCTGCATTCGCGTGCTCCCATATCGGCGCACACGATTCGCGAGATTCTTTTCGGTGGTGATGTGTCATCGATTGGTTCAGGCGCAGCCTTGGAGGAAGGTCAGGTTCAGCCCTTGAATGAAACGATGGACGCCGTTGAGCGTCGCTTGATAATGCGCGCCCTCAAGTCGGCGAAAGGCAACGTCTCCGACGCTGCGCGAATGCTCGAAACTGATCGTGGAAATCTTTATCGAAGGATGAAACGCCTTGGGATTGCAGGTCAACCGGTGAAGTCATGAAGAGTGCAATAAGAATCTTGGCAGCTGTGGGTGCCTGCTGCGCGTCCGCCTCGGTGCTCCGTGCCCAGTCGCCGGACACTGCGGTTGCCGATAGCGGAATCAGCATCCGGTCTCTGTGGAGCGGATCCAGCGACCGGACTGGACTGCGAATCACCTCCGGAAAGCAATACAACCGAGTTACGGGAATGCCAATCCTGTTTGGTCCCATCTATAGGGACAGTGGTGATAACGTTACCACACGCGTGGCAGCGATGGGAATTCTTCGCAGCTCCAATAATTTTCGATGGGACAGCGAAAACATTGGCCACGCTGCTTCAGCTGGCTTCCGGTTTGGGCGCGATCGAAAACTCGGATTCGATTTGCAAAGCTACGACTTCGTCGATGGCACCCAGTCATGGCAAATGGGAGAACCAGAAGCCGGCCTTGCGGCCTTTTTCCTCCACCGCGATTACAACGATTACTACGGCAGGCACGGTGCGTCGATGGCTGGTTCGTTCGGTCTCGGCGCGCGTTCGCGCGTGCAGGTGGAGCTGCGGGACGAACGGTGGGCGTCGCGTAAAGTTCGTGACGTATTCACAATCGTCAGGAACGGCGAATCGTGGCGAGATAACCCCCAGGTTGATGACGGCCGGGTACACCTGGGGCTATTGACTGCGATGGTCGATACGCGAAACGATGCGTCCGCCCCGCTTTATGGCTGGCTGGTAAATGCCGAGTATGAAAACGCACGTGGAACGTTTGGTAGCTTCGGGCCGACTTCGAGCGGTGTGCGGTCCATTTTTTCAAACGATGTTCAGTACGGCCGCGTTTTCGTGGATGTTCGCCGCTACAACCGGATTTCGCCAAGCGATCAGGTCAACATGCGCCTTGTGCTCGGTGGCTGGCTGCACGGCGACGAAC
>JACDDZ010000360.1 GCA_013816695.1 Gemmatimonadaceae bacterium | reverse complement strand
CATGTTATGCCGGGTCGCGTGTCGCTGTCTGTTGTACTCATGGACTCATTCCTTACGACTGCGTTCATCGCCCTTCCAAGGCTCCTGGCGCGAGTCACCCGGCGTGCACACCCGCGCCGCCGCAGAAATGACCCAGGCCGTCCGGTTCTCATAGTGGGCGCAGGCGATACCGGCAAGCAGGTTGTGAAAGAGCTGTTCAGCATGCCGCAGTTGAACTTCGATCCCATCGGATTCGTCGACGACGACACCACCAAGCACAATCACACGCTTTGCGACCTTCCAATTCTCGGTGGACTGGATGCGATCTCGAGGATTGTCGAGGAACATGGCGTGGCGGAGCTGATCATCGCGATGCCTTCTGCGCATGGATCGGTTGTCCGAAAGGTTGTACGCGCAGGACTGGACAGCGGCATTCCCACTCTTACGGTTCCGAGTCTTCCGGAGATTATCTCGAAGCGTGCGAACAGCACATCGCTGCGTGAAGTAGAGATTCACGATCTTCTGCGACGGGATCCTGTCGTGACTGATCTGGCGGCTGTAGCGGCGCTGGCGACCGGTCAAACCATCCTGGTCACCGGAGCGGGCGGTTCGATCGGGAGCGAGCTTTGCCGGCAGCTGGCTCGTGTTGCACCAGCGCGGATGGTATTGCTTGGGCACGGCGAGAATTCCATTTTCGACATCCTAACCGAGTTGGGACCCGCTTTCTCCGATGTAACCTTCGTGCCGGTGATCGCAGATGTTCGCGACCGTGCGCGAATCGCGAAGGTGTTCCAGACCTACACCCCGTACGCGGTGTTCCATGCAGCAGCGCACAAACACGTGCCGCTCATGGAAGACAACCCTGTTGAGGCGGTCACGAACAATATCGTCGGCACACGGAATGTCGTGGACGCCGCTATTGCATCGGGTGTCGAACAGTTCGTATTCATCTCGACTGACAAGGCGGTTCGTCCGACGAGCGTGATGGGCGCAACCAAGCGCGTTGCAGAGCAAATAGTCCAGCACGCCGCGATGAAGCACAACCGCAATTTCGTGTCGGTTCGTTTCGGTAACGTTCTGGGAAGCCGCGGCAGCGTGGTTCCCACCTTCCTTCGGCAGATTCGCGCTGGAGGACCGGTGACGGTCACGCACCCGGAAATGCAGCGCTACTTCATGACCATTCCGGAAGCGGTCCAGCTTGTCCTGCAGGCGGGTGCTCTCGGACGTGGTGGTGAAGTGTTCCTGCTCGACATGGGTGAGCCGGTTCGCATCGTCGACATCGCGACTGACCTGGTTCGTCTGTCTGGCCTCATCGTCGGACAGGATATTGAGATCAAGTTCACCGGAATGCGTCCGGGCGAAAAGCTTTACGAGGAAATGTTCTTCAGCGGAGAGAACGTTCTTCGTACGGAACACCCGAAAGTTCTTCGCGCACGCAACGGTATTTTGCCGGAGGGGATGCCACGCAGAATCGAGGCGCTAATACGCGCCACTGAAGCGGAGCACGCACCCGATGAGGTAAGACAGGTGCTCAAAGCGATGGTTCCGGACTTTCTACAGGTTGTATCCTCTACGGCTCAAGAGCAGCACCATCTCCAGGAAGCTCGCCTCCCATAACGAACGGTCAGATCCGGTGCAGCTGACTCCGCGTTCGGTCTACTGCAGATAATAGATCCAGTCGAGAGTAGGATGATGCGAGCCCGAGCAGGGCTCGCATTGTTTTTCGGGCTGGTGACAACGGGAAGAGCGCGGCCCAGAAGTTACTCCGCGCCTCCGACGACTTCCCTGCTCTCAGAAAAGCGATTCCCCGCGCCAGCGCCGCGCAGGCGTCAGCCTTCTTGTGATGCCGCTCAGTCCAGCCCAGGCGTCCCAGTTCTCCCGGTGGAATGGCTTTCATTGCAGCGGCGACTACTGGTCCCTGCGAAGTGAAGTAGTCGAACCTGAACTCCGTGGAAATCTGGCCTCCGTGAATACGATAGTAGCCAAGCACAGCGTCCAATCGTCGTGCTCGGCCCCGTGCTGTTGCGGCGACAAGCAGCCACGTCGGAAGGTCGACGTACAGCGCTCCAGCCGGCTGCTGGAAGCCCCCGACGCGATCGAGTGCCTCCCGTCGAACCATCACGGTCACAGTGGGCGTAAGAACGTTCGAGCAGGTCAGTTCCCGGAATAACTGTTCAGTTGGCATATCGGTCTGCTGCCGACGCCCCCGCGGCCATTTGGCATTAGGCTGGCCTCGG
>JACDDZ010000359.1 GCA_013816695.1 Gemmatimonadaceae bacterium | reverse complement strand
CTGAACGGTTTTTCCGCGAGGGGTGTCGTACAGTTGGGCTCGATCCAGCCAACAGACACCTTCCCGAGTTTACAATGATGCGAACCGCTGCTGCCACACTCACAGTCGGACTACTCCTTTCCGTCGGATTTCCCGCCACGGCCATTTCACAGGCAACCATGAGCTCGTCTGCTCAGGCCCGCGCGCAGTCCATCGCCGCGATCTTCAGCAAGACGAAGCATGTGACCAAGGCCAAATACGGGATCGTCCGCGATAAGTACAAGGAAATACGGAGCGAACCTGCAACGACCTCCAGTCCGCAGACTTATTCAGGTCTTTACGAAGTTGCAGGTATGGGCTTCACGCTTAGACTGACGATTGGCAGCGACGCGACAGTCACCGGCACCGGAACCGATCCGCTTCCCGACCGCCTCGACATTAGCCGCAACTTCACGCTGCGTAACGCGCGGATTGAAGGCGCGCTGCTGAGTGCTACAAAGGATTATGGCAATGGGACCAGCGAGCAGCTCGAAGGTGTGTTCCTCAACAGCACTTCTTTCGAGAGCCCGACCGGTAAGGGTGTCACGACATTTGGAATTGGCGTCGTTGCGAAGCCATTCACGTTTTCAGGCGTGACAGTTGATAAGCTCTTCTATAAACGGATGGAAAAGAACGTCCCGGCCGCGAGGCAGTAGCCCCGGTCAAGGTATTTGCGACCGCCCTAAGGAGGGTAAATGCATGGTGCGAACAGCTTTCGGAGCTTGTTCACGCTTTAATCCGAAAACGCACCGCCAAGGCGCCTCTTGACCGGCATGTGAACAGGCGGAACATTGGTTCATGTCCGTTCGATCGCGTACAAAAGCCAGCAACGACAAGGATGCACACAATCTCTTCGCAGGTCCGGGAGAGATGTGTTCGCGCTGTCTTGCATTCGACTGGAGCTCAACCCCGCTCGGTCCCGTGTCGCGCTGGTCGCAAAGCCTGCGAACTACCGTTTCAATCATGCTTGGTTCCCGACACCCGATGTTTCTCTGGTGGGGACCAGAGCTGATTCAGATTTTCAACGACGGCTACCTCCCGAGCTTCGGTACCACCGGCCGCGATAAACTCGCGCTCGGCGCCCGCGGACGCGAACACTGGGCTGAGATCTGGCCAATAATTGGCCCGCAGATAGACGGCGTCATGACGCGAGGGGAAGCTACCTGGCACGAAGACCACTTTGTGCCCATCGAACGCAACGGGCGGCTCGATAATGTTTGGTGGACGTATGGCTACAGCCCCGTTCGCGACGATGACGGCAGCATTGGCGGCGTTCTGGTTGTTGTTCAGGAAACTACCAAGCGGGTAATGGATGCCGCGGAACGTGAAAGCCTGCTTGCCGCGGAAAGAGCCGCGCGGGAAGAGGCGGACATTGCGCGCGATGAGCTGACGCGTGTCTTCGCTTCAGCTCCAGTCGCGATAGCTGTATTTCATGGAGCGGAGCTGCGATTCTCGGTTGCGAATCCGGCATACCAGAAAATCGTCGGCGGCCGAAACCCGGTCGGGAAGCGACTCGTTGAAATGTTCCCCGACCTCGCGGGCTCCGAGACCGAAGGAATTCTGCAAAGGGTTTTCGAGACCGGGGAGCCCTTTGCCGCATGCGACTTTCTCGTCTCTTTCGATTCGCAGGGCTCCGGAGTAATCGACAACTATTACGACTTCGTGTACCAACCTCTCCGTGGCAGCGGCGGGATCGTGCGTGGAATTGTGGCTGTTGCATTGGACGTGACCGAACGGCACAACATGATCGTCGAGCGCGACAAGATGCTGGATACTTCCGAACATGCACTCGAGGCTGCGGAAGTCGCCAGTCAGGCAAAGAGTGAATTCCTTGCAGTGATGAGTCACGAGCTCCGCACACCGCTGACTTCCATCGGCGGTCATTCCGAAATTCTGGAGATGGAAATTCACGGGCCACTCAATCCTGGTCAGGCCCGAACCGTCTCCCGCATCCAGCAGGGTAAGGAACATCTCCTGAGACTCATCAACGAAGTGCTGGATTATTCGCGGCTGGAAGCCGGCGTCGTGGACCTGGAAATTTCGCGGGTTCCGCTGCTGGAGGTCCTTAACACCTGCGAGTCTTTCATGCAGCCCCAGATGTCCGCAAAGGGTATCGCCTTTAACATCGAGAAATTCGATGAGCTTATGGTTGCGCGCGGCGATTACGACAAGGTCAAGCAGATCATCCTGAATCTGCTCAGCAAC
>JACDDZ010000052.1 GCA_013816695.1 Gemmatimonadaceae bacterium | reverse complement strand
TCCTGGTTTTCGGGATCGATAGCAAGCACGTCGAGGCAGATGCTTTCTGCCGCCCATGAATGATTCAGAAGCCGGTAGCGTTCGGCTTTTTCAAGCGCCGATGGAATCGCCTCTTTTGAAATTGGCTTGATGGATGTCATCGCGTTTTTCGTCTCCGGCCGTGGTTCTTCTTCTCGCCGCGTACCAGACGCACAAGAGCGGCAACCGGATCGTAGTGCCGGTCAACCACTCGCTCCTTGAGCGGAATAATCGCGTTGTCCGTGATTGTAATATTTTCCGGACACACTTTTGTGCAGCACTTGGTGATGTTGCAATACCCTATGCCATGCTGCTCCTTGAGGTCTGTCACGCGGTCCAGCGTGTCGAGCGGATGCATCTCGAGCGCGGCCGCGTACACCATGTAGCGCGGCCCCACGAACTCTTCATGCTTGTGGTGGTCACGCAGCACGTGACACACGTCCTGACATAGAAAACATTCAATGCACTTCCGGAATTCCTGCACGCGCTCCACATCTGCCTGATCCATTCTCCAGGTCCCGTCGGGAGCGTCCGGTGCGCGCGGCGTAAACTGCCGGATCTTTTTCTTCGCCTCGAAATTCCATGAGACATCGGTCACGAGATCGCGAACTGGCGGAAAGGCACGCATCGGTTCGACTGTCACCGGCTCATCGAGATCAAGATCACTCAACCGCGTCATGCACATCAGCTTCGGCATCCCGTTTACTTCAGCAGAACAGGACCCACACTTGCCGGCCTTGCAATTCCACCGGACAGCCAGGTCGTTTGCGCTTTCGGCCTGGATCTGGTGAATGGCATCGAGCACGACCATCCCTTCCGATACAGCAGTCGTATAATCCCTGAGCTCCCCGCCATTCCTGTCGCCGCGCCAGACCTTGAAGGTCGCGCTGCGGGTCTCGGTTCCCGCACTCTCACCACTCCGTTCCGCCGCGCGGCGGCCGCTCTCGACAATGTCGCGCTGTACGCTGCTCGTCATTACTTGTTGTCCTCGACTACCTGCGCGAGGTCACCACGCAGCTCGGGAATGGTTTCGCGCGTTATCCGTATCTCGCCTTTCTCTCCCTTCCGCATCACAATGTTGAAGGTCGCGAACCCCGGATCCTTGGCCTCATAGTCTTCGCGAAAATGTCCGCCGCGACTCTCCTTTCGCTCTATTGCCGCCATTGTAATAGCTTCGGACACGTTCAGGAGATTGGGCAAGTCGAGGGCTGTGTGCCACCCCGGATTGTACTCGCGGTTACCCGCGACAGAAACGGTCTTTGCCTTTTCGCGAAGCGACTGGATTCCAGTCAATGCTTCCTGCATTTCAGATTCGGTTCGCACAATTCCAACCAGCCTCTGCATCATCTCCTGGAGCTGGAGCTGGACCTGGAATGGTCCCGCCCCGTCGCCGCCCTGCGGACGCTCGAACGGCTCGAGCGCCCACTTCGATGTGGCATCAACCTGCTCACCCGGGAGTGTCGTTTCCCCGTTGTCATGTGCAAACTTTGCGGCGAACTCGCCTGCACGCTTTCCAAAAACGAGTAGATCGGAGAGCGAGTTTCCGCCAAGCCGGTTGGCACCGTGCAAACCGGCCGCGCATTCGCCGGCGGCAAACAGACCCGGTACAGTTGACATCTGGGTGTCGCCATTAACTCGAATGCCGCCCATCGCATAGTGAGTAGTGGGCCCCACTTCCATTGGCTCTTTCGTGATGTCGATGTCGGCGAGCTGCTTGAACTGGTGATACATGCTCGGAAGCTTCTTCCGAATGTGGCCCTCGGCATTCGGCAGTTTGTTCTTGATCCACGAGATGTCAAGATAAACTCCACCGTGCGGACTTCCGCGACCCTCGCGCACTTCCCTGACAATGCATCGCGCTACGTGGTCGCGCGTGAGAAGCTCCGGAGGACGTCGGGCGCTCTTGTCGCCCTGCGTGTACCGCCAGCCCTCCTCTTCGTTGTCCGCCGTCTGGGATTTGTAATTGTCCGGAATGTCGTCAAACATGAAACGGCGGCCTTCACGATTGACAAGCACGCCTCCCTCGCCGCGAACGCCTTCAGTCACGAGAATTCCCTTTACGCTCGGCGGCCACACCATTCCAGTCGGGTGGAACTGTACGAATTCCATGTCCTGCAGGGCAGCGCCAACCTGAAACGCGAGCGACTGCCCATCTCCCGTGTATTCCCAGCTGTTGCTCGTCACGCTGAACGCGCGCCCAATTCCACCGGTGGCCAGCACTACAGCCTTGCAGTGAAATACGCGGAAGCGTCCGCGCTCACGATCATATGCGAAAGCCCCAACCACCCGCTCGCCGTTGGTCAGGAGCTTCAGCACTGTGCACTCCATGTGCACGTCGATCCCTGTATAGACTGCACGGTCCTGCAGCGTCCTGATCATCTCGAGACCCGTACGGTCGCCAACGTGGGCGAGGCGCGGGTATTTGTGGCCACCAAAATTGCGCTGAAGAATCCTGCCATCCTCGGTACGATCGAAAACAGCCCCCCACGCCTCCAGCTCGCGAACACGGTCGGGAGCTTCCTTCGCGTGCAGCTCCGCCATTCGCCAGTTGTTGAGGTACTGACCGCCGCGCATCGTATCTGCGAAGTGCACGCTCCAGCTGTCCCGGTCATCGACGTTGGCCAATGCTGCGGCAACGCCACCTTCGGCCATTACAGTGTGCGCCTTCCCGAGCAGCGACTTGCAAACAAGCCCGACGGAAACACCGGAGCTGACCGCCTCGATGGCAGCTCTCAGTCCAGCGCCGCCAGCGCCGATTACGAGGACATCGTGATAATGCGTTTCGTAATCAGCCACTAAAAAAACCTCACGTCGTGAATAATTCCCATTGAACAAAGCCGCACGTACACATCAGACAACGCAACGCCGAAAAGACTGAACCACGCCCAACGCATGTGGCCTCGATTCAGGCAGCTTGCGCAGTCGTACGCAGCTTTGCGAACCGGCCTCCGCGCAATCCTGTCCAGGCCCCCCCCAACCAGGTGGCGGAATGAGTGACAGCCAAGCGTATATCCCCCAAGCAGAAAAACATTGAGAGTAAGCACCAGCGTTCCGATGCCAATTCCAAAGCGGGAGTCGCCCGTGACAGCGTCAGTAAACCACATCGCCTTCCAGGCGTCGTGCGCGAGGAAGACGAGGAATACAAGCGCAGCGTACAGGAAATAGCGGTGGATGTTCTGGATTATGAGCGGGAATGAATTTTCTCCGCGATATCCCTCCCGCGGCTCTCCCACGGCGCAGTTCGGTGGATCCGACCAGAATGCCTTGTAGTACGCGCCGCGATAGTAGTAGCAGGTGAAGCGAAACCCAGCGGGAAATGGAAGAATCAGCAGCGCTGGCGAAAACGGAAGAAGAGCGGGCCACCAGCCCGGCTTTGGTCCAAACCAGGCGTTCGGAGAATCGCCCAGCAGGAGCGGAGAATAAAAGGGGGAGAGATAGTTGCCGAACTCGTAATGGGCATTCTGGAATGCAGCCCATGTTGCGTAAATGAGAAACGAAGTCAGGATCATGAATACAACTAAAGGCTGAACCCACCATGCATCCCGGCGCATCGTTTCACCAAATCCACGCCGGCGCAGCTGAACTACTTCGGAGCCCATCAATCCCCCCTGGAGACGCAGTTCAAGTCGGATGCAAAGGTATGGAATACCACCCACCCCTGAAAGAGCCCAAAAAAAAGCCCGCGTATCTACGCGGGCTTTCCTTTTTGGCAATTGCTCAATTGCTATCGACGCAGTCTCTCAAGACGCGCCTTGTCTTCGTCCAATCGCTTGATCCGCTCAGCCAACTGAGCGTCGATTTTTGCGCGCTGCTCAGCCGTCAGGACTGCGCGAGTCTCTCGGAACATCTGCTCGTGCAGCGTTGCCGTCTGCGATTCGATGTTCTGGCGCGACCGTTGAAGCGATGCTTTTACAGCTGCCGTGTCACCACGCTGGCGGGCTTCACGCGTTGCCTCGAACTCTGTACGCGCACGCTCACGGATCGTCTTCAACTGCGGTTGAAACTTCTCATGAATTGCGCGTACCTGCGTACGCTGGGTCTCCGTCAGGTTGAGCCCGCGCATGAAATCCATCCCCTGCATGCCGGGCCTTCCCTGCGCTCCCGGACGGACTCCACGACCATGTCCATGGTGACCCATCCCCGCGTGACCGCGCATTCCACGCTCCATTTTCCTGCGTCGCTCCGGTCCCATCTCGCCACGGCCCTTGCCTGCCTGACCCTTGCGCCAGTCGCCGGCCTTGGCCGTATCGGGACGGGTTCCCTGCGTCGTCTGTGCTATACCGGCACCAGCCGTCGCTGCAACCAGAGCTGCGCCGAGCGCAACAGTGCGAAGTCTTGCCATTGAAACCTCCAAACCTGTTTTCCCGCGCTGAATGCGCGGTCACACAGGTAGACGGCAGACCTTGAGAGTTGTTAAGGCCGAAAACCTACAGTTAAGCTGAAGGCCCCATGATAGGTCAGTGCGAAAGAGGCAATCGACTCACGACCTGTCGGATCCGAGGAATCCGAGGCCAACTTAATGACATACTTGAGGTAAACGAAGATGCCCTCAACAGTCATATCGATATGGAGGAGTGAAGGAAATGCGATCGATTAAGGCTTTTCTTGCTAATCCATGGATGCTCATACTGGTTCTTTCGGTTATGGTGGGATGGCTTGGCTACCGGTCGTGCGAGATCGCGCCGGCGCCAAAGTGCGAGATCACTTCCTGCCTGCTGTAGAAAAAGCGCGGCTTTCCTTCGAGCTCGGCGCGCGCGTTGAACAGGCCACCGAGATAATGTCCGACTTCGCGTCCCGGAGTAAGTCGAGTAGTCAGTGGAATTGCGACCCGAAGCAGGTCCCTGCGCCCAAATGAGTTTTGCTCTGATTGTTCGATAGCGGACGTGATGTCGAGCCGTGTTGAATTTGAGAAATGAATCCGCGCTCGCTCAGAGAGCCGTAACCCGGATTCTCTCGACCGGGATTCAAAACCGCGAAGTGCCGCGGTTTCAGGCCTGTCGTCGAGGAGATACATGAGATCGACACGAGTGTCAAAAACGAATCGCGACCTCGCGCTTGCACCAATCTCTGGCGAATGCGGCGTCCCTATCTCGAGTCGATGAGCTATTTGGCCGGTGCCGCGGACGGCGCGCGCATCGCTCACCCCTCCACCAACGCGGGTTCGGGTTATATCGGCGATCAACGCAAGTGTGTTGGATGCACCGATGGCTTTTCCAGCGACAAATGTTCCCGCGAGCGTTACGGGATCGAATCGCGCGAGAAGAGCTGGATCAAGCGCACCAGTCCGTGTCTCCACAACAATTGCACCTTGGGTGAGATCGCCGTAGCGCGCCGAGGGGACTCCGCGGATGACTTCAACCCGTTCGATGGTTGAAGCCGGAATTCGGCGGAGGTCAACTCCGCCACCGGCCGCGCTCGCGAAGGACACCTCGGCGCGCGGCCCCAAAGTTTGCAGGTTGGCGTTGTTGGACACCGGAATTCCATCGATCACTATTGTAGTCCCGAACGAGGCGAGCGAGCCGGCCGAAGCATCGCCCCCCGAGCTCGCACCCGAGGAAACTGGCACGGCCCGCAACCCAATCTGCTGGACATTGTCGAGTCCGGGAGCTGAAAGTGAAACCCCGGGAGTAAGCTCTAGAATTCCAGCAAGACTGGCCGCAACCTGATTCTTGATTGCATCGGCCTCGATAACCGTTGCAGTTCCCAGTTCTCCACGCGCGCGGCTGGCGGGATCTGCGAGAACTTGAACCCCTTCCAGCTCCAGAGCATTTTTTGCGAGGCTCAGATCAATGCGAACCGAGCTGTCTGCGATAATAGTGAGATTGGTGCGGCGCGGGGCAAAGCCAATTCGCTGTGCGCGAAGCACGGCCGGCCCTGCAGGCACAAGACGAAGCGAGAAAAAACCAAGCGAGTCGGAATAAGTGGCGGCCCGGGATCCCTCAACCGTTACGATTGCATCGGAAACCGGGTGACCCGAAATACCCTCGAGAACCCGGCCTTCGATTGCTCCGTACGGCGTATGCGTCGCCTGACTCCGCATTGTCAGGGGAGTTAGAAACAGGATCGCGATCGCTCCAGCAAACCTGGCTGAACTCACAGATTCAACTGTAGCAAGCGGAGACAATGTGATCGTGAGCCTCGCAGAAGCCGATTTTGCAAACTTACACCGAAAGTCAATCGCCGCCAGCCAACGGCGATTCGGGTTTCGGTTGCTCTTAGCCGGCGGCCTCAGCTAAAACTGTCCCGAACCTTCTCTCGCGGCTGTGGAACTCCTCTACCGCTTCCCGCAAATCCGCTGTGCCAAACTCGGGCCACATTCTCCGCGTGAAATACAGCTCCGCGTATGCGCATTCCCAGAGCAGGAAATCACTCAACCTCTGTTCGCCACCAGTGCGGATCAGCAAATCCACGTCGCGCGCAGCTCCCCGTGAATGATCAACGCGGCCGAGCAGGTGACGGAAGGTCTCCCACGAGGGGTCGGCCTCACTCCCGAGCTTCTTCGCAGCACGGACCAGGGCGTCGCGAGACGAATAGTCCAGCGCAATCCTCAGGTCCATCTTCGTGCCCGCTTTCGTTGCATGCTCCGCCGCGGTGATCGCGCGCCGAAGTTCCTCGGGAATGCGATCGCGGCGGCCGAGAATTGTCATGCGCACACTGTTCGTGACGCACCGCTCGACTTCTGATGCGAGATAACGACGGAACAACCGCATCAGCATCGCAACTTCCCGCGACGGGCGGTTCCAGTTATCCGCTGAAAACGCATAGAGCGTGAGCGTTCCAATGCCACATGAAGGCGCGGACTCGACGATCGTGCGAACCGTTCGCGCTCCGACTATATGGCCCGCTGTGCGCGGACGTCCACGAGCGTTCGCCCAGCGGCCGTTCCCGTCCATGATGATTGCGACATGGATTCCCGGAAACCGTTCTTCAGGAGATACTGTACGAGTGATCATCGCCCGCTACCGCTCGCGAGTTGCGCTGATCAGCGCTTCCATGTGGTCGAGGTAGCGCTCCAGCGCTTTCCGGCCAGTTGGTGTCAGGCGGTACTGGGTCTTCGGCATCCTGCCTTCGAAGGACTTCGTACAGGTGATGTACTCCGCTTCCTCAAGCTTCCGCGCGTGGACGCTGAGGTTGCCGTCAGTCGTGCGCATCAGCTTCTTGAGGTCACTGAAACTGAGCGAAGTGTTCACGGCCAGTGAACTCACGATTCCAAGCCGGAGTCGCTCGTGAATCAGCCTGTCCAGATCTTCCGCGCGCCCTGGGGCCTGAGCGCGCACGGGTGTCTCGGCCGGACGTTCAGCGCGCTTCGCGCGAAGGGTGCGAAGCCGGTCTCCACCCACCCGGCTCGTCCCTCCCACCGATCGCCCCTCGTCTCGTGCAGCTCCGTGCTTACCCACCGTGTCTCCTTGCTATTGGAATTCCAAACCCTATGTGCAGTCCGCCAAATGCTACTGCCATTATCCAGTTGCTCCAGGTTGCCGGCGCAAACAGCGCGACTATCCCCGCCACCATGAAAAAGAAACCCATCACCGGCACGATCTGTACTGAGAATGCTCCCCCCGCAACAACGGCTGTTCCATACAACAGCAGCCACATTCCAGGAATCGCCTGCACAAGACCTGCGCGATACAAAACAATCGTCAAAAGAGCACCCACCAACATCGGTGGGGAAAAACTCAGGAGAAACTTTCTACCCGGCCCGGTGAGCAAGGGCATTCGTGCAAGCCTTGCCTTTCGCACGATCGCCCAGAGAGAGATCACCGGCGCCAGCACAGCGGCCAGCAGCCACACCTTCAGCGCCATTCCTGCCGTCGGCTGCGCGGATGCGAAAATCGCAGCGAGCAGTGCAACGAGTCCCACAGCGACCATTCCCCACCCGGACACCGCGGTAAATGAAACGGCGGCTTCCATCGTGTCTCTGATGTAGGCGAGGTTATCCATCGCCCTCGCATGCAGCGCCGGAGGTTCGGGTGTGTCTGTTCGCCTGAGCGGCGTGACTGAAGCCATGATCAAATTTCCCTGAATGCACGGCTTCTGTCAAGTACTTTACAATTTAAAGTACCTACTCATCCGCTGTGTGTTCCAACAGCTACAAAGCTGTCGGTCCCGGCATTGGATCACTGGCTGGAAAGCTCTGTTCGATGGTTTTGTCGAGCTTTCGCTCGTCGATGGCTGTCGCGAGCATTGAGAGGAGCTTGTCACAAAATTGGGGAAGGTCGGCAGGGCTGCGGCTCGTAACCAGCTTCTGGTCCACAGAAACAGTCTTGTCCACCCAGCTGGCGCCCGCTGCCTCCATCTCATCCTTCACCTTGGGCGTGGACGTCAGCGTCCTTCCCTTCACCGCGTCGGCTGCCACAAGAACCAGGGGTCCATGGCAAATCGCAGCCACAGGTTTGTCCGATTCCATAAAGCTGCGCGCGAAGGCCACGGCATCCGAGTTCTCGCTGAGCGTGCGGGGATTTTTGCTGCCGCCCGGCAGAATAAGGGCGTCGAAGTCCTTTGCGTCCACAGCGGTAACGAGGTCATCGACCCGAACCGTCCCGGACGGTTCGCCCTTGGTTATTCCCTGAATTTCACCGGGCTGCAAAGAGACAATCCTTACATCAGCGCCTGCTTCCTTCAGCGCATCTACCGGTTCCTTTAGCTCGGAATATTCGAATCCATTTGTTGCGAGCACTGCGACTTTGCGACCATTGAGACTACCTGTCATTTCGCTCTCCAGTTCATCCAATATCTATAAGTAGTGCTGCCTGAAAAGGTCAGGAAACGTGCCAGCTAAAGCGAGTATTCGAATATGTAAAAGTGCTTCCCATCTGTGATGTCAATTTTCATTGTTCCGTCCAGGCCAACGAGATCACCGGTGCCGGAATCGGGAACGACTGCCACGATGAGCGAAGCTTCTCCACGATTCATTGTGCCTGAGTGCTGGAGAACAAAACTGCCCGTCTTTCCATCCAGGGCAGCCGTGACTCTCTCGATGGCTACGTAGCCCGCCGATCCCTTCACCGGGGTCATGGCACCAATCATTTCCACCGTGCTCGTTCCTTCGAGGCCGCCCGTGAACGTCTTGGCGATTGAGACACGCCCAATATTGATACCGTCCGCGCTGTCATAGGGCGCCTGAGGGGTCGATTTCGTTTCAAAGGTGCCGCTGGCTGATGCCATCAATAACCCCATGAGATGATTTTGAAAAATATCCCGGGGCAATGCCTCGCGCTGACGCCCGCCGTAGATTCCCTGCGTGCCTCTGATCCCACTTTTTGGTCACCTCACCCTTCAGAAAACCCTGAGGGAAAGCCTCGAACGCGGCGCTCTCCCGGCAAGCATTCTTTTCCATGGGCCGCGTGGAGTTGGCAAGCAGCGCCTTGCTCACTGGCTTACCCAGGTGCTCCTGTGCCCTTCTGAAAAGAAGCCCTGCGGTGAATGTCAGAGCTGCCGCTACGTACTCGAGCTTCGCCATCCCGATGTTCACTGGTTTTTCCCGAGACCGCGACTCAAGGAGTCCGACCCGGACGCAGAGGCGATCCGCGATGACATTCAAGAGGCAATTGAAGAGCGCCGGAGCGCATCTGGTGTGTACGGACCCGCCAGTGGCTCGGAGGCCATTTTCGTTGCGACAGTGCGCGCGCTGGTTCAGACTGCTTCCATGAAGCCCGCCCTGGGTGCACGCAAAGTTTTCATCGTGGGCGATGCAGAGCGCATGGTCGCACAGGAGGGTGCCGATCAGGCGGCGAATGCATTCCT
>JACDDZ010000051.1 GCA_013816695.1 Gemmatimonadaceae bacterium | reverse complement strand
CGTTCGAAGCCACCGGCTCCGACTCACCCTTGCCCGTGGCATGCAGGCGCGTTCCGGGAACACCGCGGGCCTGAAGATACGCACTCGACGCCGCGGCTCTGCGCTGCGAAAGATCCAGGTTGTACGCATCCGACCCATCGCTGTCGGCGTGACCAACGATCAGGATATCCGAGTCCGGAAACTTCTGAAGGCTGCTCGCCAACTGGTCGAGATTGGTTCTTCCCGCAGGAAGAATGTCCGTCGAGTTATACGGGAAAAGAATTCCGGACGAGAAAGTGACTGCGATCCCCTCTCCCACGCGGACAATCGTCGCGCCTGGGATGTTCTGCTCCAGTTCCTTCGCCTGCTGATCCATCTGGTGCCCGATCACTGCACCAGCAGCTCCGCCAACCACAGCGCCGATAATTGCGCCACGTGCCGTGGATCCGGTCTGGTTTCCAATGACTCCACCCACTGCTGCTCCAGCCGTTGCGCCGATTACTGCCCCGCGCTCCTTCTGGCTCATTCCCGCGCATCCCGATAGCACGAGCGCGCCGAGAAGTGTGAACGCGCCCAGTGCGCGCGATGACCTGTTTGCTTGCATTACGTTATTCCTCTTTTGGATGACGGGGTTAACAGCGTTCAAGTTGGGTGCCATCATTAGAATCCCTGGCCCATTCGTGCGGTGAATTTCCAGGGTCCCGACCTGTCAATCTGGCGTGTGACCCCAACAGCAACCGATCCGCTAAAGAGCGTGAGCAGAAACTCAGCAGAAGCCCGGACACCGTTTGTCGTTTGGGAGAGCGGAACGGGAACCCCGGCTTCATTGGCTACACTTCCCAGCTCAAGCATTGCCCGCTCTGCGGCCGGACTGGAAGCATCGGTCCAACCTGCATGGATCCCAGCTGCAATCCCGGGCGCGATTCCCGGCAGAATCAACCTGCTCGGCAGCCTGATCGGTGCGCGCAGAAATGGAAGAGTGTATCCAACAACAGCACGCGCGAGTGCTGCGCGATCGCCCGCGAATTGTTTGTAGCCGTATGCGCTCAACCCTTCAGTACTTCCAATCTCAAACAATGCCTGAGGAACCGGATCCCCTAGAAGCGCGCCGGCGTCAGCCCGACCGAACAATTGAAATGGGCCGAGCTCGCGTCGGACAGCTGTTCGTGCCTCAACTCTGTGCCAAGAGATTTCCCCATCAGCACCGGAATACAAAAGGCGCAATCCTACACCCCGGTTAACGAACAATCCACTTACGTCAGGATTTATTTCAACTGAAGCTGCCGAGCTGAAATAATTACCCTCGCGTATTCCGCGGTTAGGCCGGAACCCCTGTCCCTTGGCAACGAACAATCCCTGCGAGATGTTCTGCTGTACGGCTGCGTCGCGCGCCGCGCCAAATTCAGCCCGCACAAGCGATCGGTTCTTTGTACCGACACGGCGCGACACATGGATCGTCGCACTCTGTCGATCGAGATAATCGAAGTCATCTCTGCTCCCGAGAAGTGCACTCAGTGATGCTCCCCACGAGAATGGCAACTGAAAATCATTTGTATGTGTAAGAGCTTTCTCGACGCGCAGACCGGCGATCGTTCTTCCCCGCTTTTGTTCGGCCCCGATCATTCCTCGGGCGGCACCTTCGGCCCAAGCCCATCCCAGCGCTGCCCGCAGCGATCGCGAATTCTTCGGTCCAGACAAATTTGTTTCAAATGCGACGCCGGTGAACAAGCCTTCAATCCGGTTGAACCGAATTACGTCACCAATACCTCGCGGGCTGAAATGAATTCCCGCGTCCGAGGTTGCAGTTGCCCATTCGCTCGGTGCCAGGTCGTCAAACTCCGCGTAGTACACATCAGTGCTGGCGGCGCCGAGCGACATGTCCCAATCCCTGAATCGCTGCTGCTCGGCGCCAGACGCGAAGGTGAGATTGTGTGAGGTACCGGGAGGAGCAACGGGTCCGGTCCAGGTAGAGTCGTTGACGCGATAGTCCTTGAACCGCGACACTACGCGAATGAGGCTCCGGAAATCGCCAAAGAGTGAAATGCGCGCCTGAATCTCGGTGCGCTGAAATGCCGGTAGCCAGTACTGTCCATTCACTTCGACATTCACAAGTTCTACGAACGAGGCTCCGCTCACGCCGGGAAGGCGGCTGCCCGCCTTGATTGTGACGACTCCATTCTTCAGCTCGACGAGACGACCTCGCATGCGCACGATCTGTTTCCAGTCAGCGTCTAGATACATGTCGCCGAAAAAAAGGATTGCATCACCGCGTGCGCCGGCGCGCGGGGTAACGCGCACCCGCACGATCGGAATTCTTCGGCCATTTGAATACAAGGTGACTGCCGTATCGCCGCCGTGAAACTCGTAGTAACTGTTGCGATTGGGCGCGAGCGGATGAATCGCAGTGCTTTGACGCGCGATTTGCGGAGATTTATTCGTGTTTACACCGGTCAGTCCGAGTTGCAGGTTGTTGCCGTACAATGTCGGCACGGTCCACCCACCAAACAGACTCATTAGTGAGAACGTCGGACCGACCGCCTGTTCCCTGTAGCCGATTACGCGCTGGTCGTACCGATCAGGGGCGCGCCAGCGAACATCACTTGCAACTTGCTCGAGTTGGGCGGTCCGTTCGCGACTTCCGGAATCGAGGATGACAATCGACATCTCGCTCTCGACCCGCGCCCGGTACGAGCGCAGTCTTTCAGGTACCCGTGAATTGACTTGAGCTGCAGCGTTGAGAAGCGTTGTCAGCGCGGTTGCAGAATCGTCAACTGAGCGGCGCTCATTGGCCTGAGCCTGAACGGATGCCGCCAGAAAGTGCGCGAATAGCGCAACGAGCACACTGGCGATTCGCGGAGCTGAAAATTTCATAAAATCAAGAGGTGCACGATTAAAGCCGTGGCAAATCAATTGCTTTTACCCATGGTTCGCAGAACCTTGGAGGGGGCCGTGAGTCACCGCGAATTTGTTGATCAAAAGGGCCGAAAATGGGACGTCTGGCTAGTGCTGCCGATCTCGGCGGAACGACGGAACGCAGATCGACGCGCAGTCGCTGGCGCGGGGGGTTCGTCCTATTCGGGCCCGGAGCGTCGCATACGCACGCCTGACCGCCGGTTGTCGCTGTTGGGTCCCCGTGCATCGATCAGCCCCGAGTTCAAGGACGGGTGGCTGTGCTTTGAAAATCACAGCGGCGAAAAGCGCAGGCTCATGCCGGTCCCGGAAGGTTGGGAGCGCGTGTCGATTCAGGAGTTGCTAAAATTGTTGAGCGGCGCGAAGCGCGTCGTCCGCTCCGGACCGCGTTGAACTAGAACTCGCGCTTTTTCATTTCCTTGAAAAACCGCTCCTGCTCATCGAGAGCCTTGAGCGCTGCTTCATCGGTCGGAAGATCGGCACGAGTTACATCGTATCTTTTTCCGAACCCTTTTTTTCCCTGCGAGTTCGCGGCCTTCGCCGCATTCTTTCTTGCCAGTGCTGCGAGCTTTTTGTCGTCGATCACTGTCGCTCCGGATGCGGGATCTATTCTGCGCTAATCTAAGACCTGGGAGCCCCTCGGGCCTCCCTCAATTTAGTTGGGTCAAAAAATCAAGTTCTTCGCGGCGCCGGTCGTACCCGGGGGCTCCCGAGCAGGCGAAAGTCTTATCCATTCTATAGACAATTCACGAGTTGCAGGCGATTCGACGCAGGGAAGCCATTTCGGCCACCAGACGTTCGCAATTACTCGCATCGGCCGGCGCGGATAACCTTTTGTCCAACGGGCAAGGGAAACTCCATCGGCGAGGAATACCAGATCTTTCTTCGACCAGCGTATGACATAGTCATGGTAGCCCGTAGCGGGGTCGAATCCCAGGAGCACATTCTTGCTTTGGGTGGTTTTCCCGTCCATCCAGGCAGTGAGCAACGCTCTCCGGCTGCCATCATTGTAAATCTCGATGTCGATCTCATCACTTTCGTCGCCAGCGCTTTCATAAAGAAACAGCGCCGAGAGTGATCCTGGAGCGTCTGGTGTTTTCATGCGCGCAGCGTATTCCCCGTACTGATAGAGCTCACGTGTTCGCACCTCGGCGCCGTCGCAGCTTGTGGCTGGCAATCGCAGGATGAAGCCGTTTCTGTTGGAAAGCACATGGTCCGCCCGCATTCGGCCTCGACCCACACGGTGCCCTGGGGCATGCCACACTCCACGCGGCGCATTCGCCAGCGATTCTTTCCACGCGACGGTGAATGCGGTGCGTCCTTCTTTGCTGGCAAGTCGCCGCCCGTTACCATCTTCCGGCCTTGAGCTCCAGACCGCCATCACGACCCGGTATGCGCCCGGCTCCGGGAGTGGGCTTGTCGGAACGATCCAGATTCCTGTCTCGATCGACTCCTGGTGCGGCCCCAGTGTAACGGCGCGCGAGGGGACATCGAACCATTGCCCATCCGGATCGGCTACGCTGTAGCCCACCCATACGCGTTCAGATGCGTTACCCGTATTGCGAAGCGTAATGCGCGATACCGCAGAATCGCCGGGATGGAGCGTGCCGCCCGGAGTTGAAAAGCCAACAATAATCACACTGGGGGCTTCAACTGACTGAGCGTGGGTTGTGCTGCTGCCGGAGAATCCGAGGAGCGTGCACACGATCATGCTGGCGTACTTCAAGTCTGAGATACCGGGTGTGGGAGCTATTTCGTCAGTCGTATGCGGACCTGAAGGGCTTCGGAACTGCCCGGGACAATGCGTTGCAAGGTATCAAGCACCATAAGCGCCGCGCTTTTTTTTCCAAGAATCTCGAGCGCTCGCGCTTTACGAAGCAGAAGCTCGGCGTTTTGCGGGAATATGGCCAGCGCCGCATTGCAAAGCCCAAGAGCTTCCTCACCATGTTCCGAGAAAATCTCGAGATCGATCAGTGCCACGTGGCCATCAATATACTCCGGCGCCCGGCGAACCAGATCCGTCAATATGGGACGGCCCTCGTCAAACCTCCGTTCCCAGGAAAACGTTCGCCCGAGCAGCGCGCGCGCATCGTAAAAGCTCGGCGAGTTGCCCAGCAGTTTCCGTGCGATAGACCGTGCAATCTCATATTGCCCTCGGATCGCCGCCTGCCGGGCAACCTCGAACGACTCATCCGGAGTTTTCCGGTCCAGCCCCATTGCCCGGAACACCGAGTCATCGGCAGCCGCCTCGGGCGGAACCGAGTGGGCGGCCCGCGGAGGGTACAGGTGCTCTCCGCTCATCACGAAGCGACTTACTCCTTTAAAGCGTTCCAGCTCTCCACGCAGTCGCTCACGCGCTGGTGCATCGTTCAATTCGCGAAGATTGAAGTGCCCGTCAAGCTGGAAGAGCTGGTCCCCGGAGAGAAAATTCACTCCATCAACATACCCATCCAATTGGTTCTTGTTCGGCATGAGTGCAAGGCGATGCACGTTTCGAAAGAGTGTGGCGGTGTCTATTCCTGTCCCGAGCCAGTGAACGCTGTCCGGCAATTCGACGTCGTAGTTATTGCGCAGAAACGCAAGCACGGTTGGGGTCACATCGAGATGGGATGAGACCGAGGAAAATCGGCGCGGCTCTTTCAGCAATGGAGAGAATATGAGAAAGGGCACGTGGAACCGGTCGATCCGGGAATGTGGGGGAATGGGTATCAGACGATGATCCCCGGTAATGAAGAATATCGTACGCGCAAAGTCGGCGCGCTTCGCGTATTCGGTGAAGAAATACCGCAGGGCATCGTCTGTGTAGAGCAGCGTCGAGAAAATACCGGCATACTTCCGGAATTCCTCGCGCCGGCCTGCTTCAATCGGAAGCGCTGCCAGCCTGCGCTCGAACTCCATCCGATATTCGGTCGCTTGTGGGGGGATGAATGGTTCGTGGGTGGTGATAGTCATGTAAATGTCGAGGCGGGGCCCTGCGCTCTCCTTGCCCATGACCTCGAATGACCGCCGGAACAGGTCACGGTCGCCATACCCCCAGCTCGCGCCACCCGAGCTGGCAGGCTGCCTTTCGATCCGCGGGCCGAACCTGGCCTCGTCCACGAATTCACTGATACCCTGCCTTTCCATGAATCCGTCTATGAACTCAAACTGTCCATTTGTTCCGGTGAAGAAAGTAGTCGTGTAGGCGTTTTTCTTTAAGAGACTCACGAGACTCAGATGGCTGGGCATTCGCGACCCGAGATCCATGAAACCGTTCCCGGCATAGGGCAGAGATCCGAAGAGAGACGGAAGTACACCAAAGGTCCTTCCGGTCGTGCTGAGGAAATTTTCCCAATACAGACTCTGCTTCGCTAGCGAATCAATGAACGGCGTGAATCCCCCGTAATAAGCACCGTCACCAACGAAATCACGTCCGAGACCCTCGACTATTACGAATACAAGATTGGGTTTCTGAGCGGTCGAGTTCATGAACGGGCCAAGCACGTCGTCATAAACCGCTGGACGGAGCAGCGGAAAACCAGAGAGCCCCGGGCCCGATGCCGATGACCTTTGGGCACGAACGTACGCGGCGGACCTGCCTCCGAAATAAACGAGCTTGTTCTCCGCGAGGAAGTAATCGGCCTCCGATCTGAAATCATTCAGCTTGAGAGAAAGCTTTCCCCCGAACACGACAGCCACCGCCAATGCGGAAAAAAAGACGATTACACCGGAGTTCGAAATTTCAATCCGCGCGGCGAGGATGGTCAGATACCATAGCGCTGCGCCCAGGAGCAGGGGTGGCAGCAGCGTAAGAAACCCAACGCCATGGGAAGCCATCGAGGTTTCCCGAATGTCACTCCAGCTATAGCCAAACAGATCGGCACCAAGCGGGACGAAGGTTATCGCGAAATACTGGACCAGAAAAGTCCCTGCGAGCAGCGCGAGCACGAGAATCAGGCGGTGCAGCCAACGTCCCGCGCGCGGGTGCCGTTGCGCGAGCGCGATTACAGGAACCGCGAGCAGCGCAGCAGTCCATAGCGTCAAAAGGAAATCGCTGCGAATTCCGCGGAAGACAATTCCGCCGACGCCGTGGGGCATAACGTGCGCCGCGCGCACGAGCAGAAATTCGTACGCCCGAAGCAGGAGAAGCGCCGGAAAAAATGCCAGGCTGATGCGCGTGAAGTTCGCAACCGACGCGCGAAAGTTGTCTCTACTCATTTGGCGGCGAACCGAGGGGCCGATACCGCCCGGTTACGAGTTACTGGAAGAGGAACCGGAATCCGGCCGTCACGCCCAGGCTATTCCTGATTCGTCCCGCATCGAGTTCCTCTCGATCGCGAAAGGCAGACCACGTCAGGAGAGTACGGTGAGAGATGCCGGATGATCCGTGAATCCCTGCGGAGAACGAATTCGTACGCTCGACGGCGTCGGGAGTAACCCGGTCGGAGGGACTGCTGCCATAACTGACGGTTGCGCCAACATAGTGATCGCCGTCGGCGAAGTAGCGTCGCGCAGTCAGGCCCGCCGACAATGATGTCCCGGAATCCTTGAAGCGAACAAATGGCCGGGCGGATATCCAGTAGTTGCCGATGTACCGCGCGACTGTTCCAGTGAACAAAGTGACAGGGGGACCTCCAAACCGAAGGTGTCGGAATCCGAGCGAAGCTTCCAACCCCCTCGGGAAATTACCATACAGCTCGCCGCCGGCGCGCCAGGTGGGGAAAATGTCCGCAGCACTGTAGCCGGCATTGAGGTATGCGTAGGTGTTGCGGGACAGCCGCGGGTATGCGTCCATTTCAACCTGCACGCCGGACGTTGAAAAGCGGTTTGCAAAGTTCAGGCGCCCGATAATCGACCCGCGATCAGTGCGGCGAGACAGCGACAGAGAGGCGAGTCTCCACGGATCGATGTCTCCACGAAAGGTCGTGTAACCGTAGTCCACGACAAGGGAGCCACTGTCCCGGGCTGCGCTTCCCTGTACGCTTGGCACCTGCGCCGACAGCCGTGGAGCTGCGATCACCGACGCAGCAAGACCAATCCAGAGGTACAGCCCAGCGTATAAACGACGATTTCCCAGCATCCCTAATGCTAGCTGGCGACGCAAGCGACTGAAAGCAGACGCTGAAATCTATTCGTCCGGCGGCCGAACGACTTCGGTCTCAAATCCTTCCCGTTCCTGGGAGCCCCACTGCTTGTCGCCAACAATGTATTTCCAGAATGACACGACCCGAAACCCGACTGTAAGCTGCCGGTATCCGAACGATTCAACGAGGGCAAACCAGAGAAGACGCATGAAGTCGCCTGCATGGGAGTACCGGCGAAAGCTGAGCTCGTCGAGCGCCACAGCCCATAGCGACAGGAGGAGTCCGTATCCAATGGCCACGATGGCAAACAGAATGGCGAATTCCGTGTCGACCAGATTGAACAAGAGACCGAGGAGGACGGCGATATAACCGATTACTTCCACCGCGGGCGCCAGCATTTCGCCGAAAAAGAATGCCGGATAGGCGATCAGTCCCGCCCGGCCATACCGAGGGTTAAACATCATTCCCTTGTGTTGCAGTAGTGTGGCGATAAGCCCCCGATGCCAGCGTTCTCTCTGTCGGAAGAGAACCTTTATGCTTGTCGGGACTTCTGTCCACGCGACCGGGTCTGGAATGAAATGAAACTGGTCGGGAAGCTTTTCCGCACGCAAGTACTTGTGGAGCCGCACTACGAGATCCATGTCCTCGGTTACGCTACCTGTGTTATAACCCCCCACTGCCTGCAGGTGGTCATGCCTGAAGAGGCCGAATGCGCCCGAGATTATCAGGCTTCCCCCCAGTCGGTTCCAGCCCAGCCGCCCAAAAAGAAAGGCCCGGAGATATTCCACAGTCTGCACTCCGGGGAGCCAGCGTGTGTCCACTCGTGGATGCGTGACCTGCCCATGATCGATTTGGGATGCGTTTGCTACGCGTATCGTTCCGCCCACGGCGGCAACGGCTTTCCCAAGCAGGAATGGTCTCGCGAGGCGAAGCAGCGCGTCGCGTTCAACGAGAGTATCCGCGTCTACAGCCAGTACGTAAGGAAAGCGCGCCGCGTTAAGCGCGGCGTTCAGGCTGTCGCCCTTCCCCCCGTTGGCCTTGTTCAGGCAGGCGAGCCTGGAGTGGACCTTGGACCGGTAGTAGGCGTAGACCTGCGCCGTCTGTACTTCGGTGGAATACGCCGGCGGAGCTTCGTACAATTCGTATGCGCTGATCAACGTTTCCATCGTTCCATCAGTTGATCCGTCATTGACCACGATCACCTCGTGGCGCGGATACTCCAGCGAAAGAAAGGACAGTACGCTGGCGACTATGGTGGCCTCTTCATTGAAGGCGGGGACAAGCACCGAGATTGGCGGAACCACATCCGTGCCGCGGAGGAGCCGCAGATTCTCGTCCCCCGCAATGCGAAAGTGTTCGCGCAACTCCGGAATCGAGAGCAACAACAGGAGCGCATAAAACGAGTTCAGGAAAACGAGATAAACCAGGATCGCCTTGTCCAGAAACAGAAGTGTTGCCGCCACTAGCTCCCGTATTTGTGAATGATCCATCATGCAGAGGTGAGTTCGAGGCGGGTACCCTCAGGGAGTCTGCAGACAAGGTTTGCCATGTCGCGGGAATACGGATCATCGGATTGCGTCGCGTCTCCAAGCGCCTTCAGTCCGTCCTCGCCCAGCTCGGCGAGTGCGAGCGCAGCCCGGAACCGGACCCACCAGGTTTCGTCACGTAACGCGGCGCTGAGCATGGGGATCGCATTTTCAGCGTTGAGAGCTCCCACCGCGCGGGCGGCAGCAGCACGCACGCGCCAGTCATTGTCGCTGAGGAGATGAATAGCCGCCTCGACGGCATCCGGGAAAAAACAGGCGCGAAGCGCCCGCGCGGCGCT
>JACDDZ010000358.1 GCA_013816695.1 Gemmatimonadaceae bacterium | reverse complement strand
TTGCGGTGCCGTGAAGCAGATTGTCGTAGCTGAAGTTCGGAACACCGCCCGATCCCGCCTTTATTCCGAGATAAATGATCGCAACCAGCATCAGCAGCGACGGCAGCATCGTATAGATGAAGAACTTGAGACTCGCGTAAATGCGGCGCTCCCCACCCCAGACGCCAATGATGAAGTACATCGGCACGAGCATGACTTCCCACATCACGTAAAACAGGAAGAGATCGCGCGCCAGGAAAACGCCGAGCATGCCCGTCGTCAGTATTAGCAGCAGAGCGAGATAGGTGTGGATCTTGGTCTTCACGCTCGTCCAGCCGCCGAGCACTGTGAGTGGCATGATGAAGGTCGTGAGCAAGACCATCATCAGGGAGATTCCGTCCAGACCGAGCGTGAAGCGAATTCCCCAGGAAGGAATCCAGGCAACATCAATGGGTGCCTGCCACGCGCGGGAAGCGGGATCAAAGGACCACCACAGACCAACCGATACAAGAAACTCGATAGTGAAAACCGTAAGCGCTATATAACGCGCAGCCTTGCTGGTATCGGCTTCGTCCCTGCCCTTTCCAGAGCCAAGCGCCAGAAGAATCGCTGCGCCAACGAGGGGAATGATCAGCAGCGCTGGCAGCACCCAGTTGTTGTAGCCGATAGACATCAGGAATTCTTTCATTGTCTATCTCAGGGTGAATGCGCCGATGATAATCAAGACGCCGGCGACGATCGCCCATGCGTAAGTGCCCGCACTTCCTGTCTGGAAGCGTGAGCCTATCCATCCAAAGCCGCGTACGAGTGATGCAAGTCCGTTCACGAATAGCCCATCAATGATGTTCGCGTCCACGCCCTTCCACAAAACGGTGCGCGAGAGCGCGACAGTCGGCTCGATGACGCCGGCATCATAGGCCTCGTCCACATAGTACTTGTTGAGAAGCACGCGTTCGATTCCCTGTTCCGCCGGCGATAACGCCTTGGTCTTGAGGTTCGCGGGCTTGAGCTTCCACCACGCGAACGCAATTCCGAGGACGGCAATTGCAACCGCCGCTCCGACTAACATTTGTTCAGTGCCTCCCGAGAGGTGATGCGCCTCGGCGCCGGCAATTTTCTGAGATGATGCTGCTACAACGGGCTCGAGCCAGTGGTCGAGCACGTGCTTTGCGCCCACGGGGAAAATGTTCGTGAAGAACTCAGGGAGGTTCAGCCAGCCTCCGACTGCGCTGGCAACACCCAGCAGCAGCAGCGGACCGGTCATTACCCATGGTGCTTCTTTCAGGTGCGAACGCTCGGAATCACCGGTGCGATTCGGTCCATGGAAAGTGTAAAGCATCATCCGCGTCATATAGATCGCAGTAAGCAGCGCTGTTGCGAGTCCAATGAAGTACAGCGCGTACAGAAGCGTGCTGCCCGGAATTCCCAGCCAGGTTGCGTCAGCCAGCGTGGATGATTGAGCTCGCTGAAAAACCGAGCCCAGGATTTCGTCCTTCGAGAAGAAGCCGGCGAACGGAGGAACACCTGCAATCGCCAGCGTTGCAATCCACATCAGCACCCATGTGAATGGCATGAACTTCTTGAGACCCCCCATGTTGCGCATGTCCTGCGCGTCATCATGGTTTCCTGTATGGTGATACGCCGCGTGCATCGCGTAGATCACCGATCCGGATCCGAGGAACAGGAGCGCCTTGAAGAAGGCGTGCGTAACAAGGTGGAATACACCGGCGACGTACGCTCCAGTGCCTACTCCAACGAACATGTAGCCCAGCTGCGACACCGTTGAATAAGCCAGGATTTTCTTGATGTCCCACTGCTTCAAGCCAATGGTGGCGGCAAAGAGCGCTGTAAGGCCGCCAGTGATGGCAACTGTGAGACTGGCTACTGGCGAGAGGGCAAAAAGGAACGAGCTGCGCGCAATCAGATACACACCCGCGGTAACCATCGTTGCGGCATGGATCAGCGCAGAAACGGGTGTAGGGCCGGCCATAGCGTCCGGGAGCCAGATATACAGTGGTATCTGCGCACTCTTACCCGTGCATCCCAGGAACATGAACAGGCAGATCATCGTGATTACGGCGGCGCCAATCGGCAGTGCCGCAGTCGCCGCTGCAACTCCAACGAAGTCCAGGGACTGAAAATTCACGTACAGCAGGAACATCGCGATCAGAAAACCGAAGTCACCAATGCGGTTGACGATGAACGCCTTCTTCCCGGCATCCGCGTTTGCTTTCTCCGAGAACCAGAAGCCGATCAGCA
>JACDDZ010000050.1 GCA_013816695.1 Gemmatimonadaceae bacterium | reverse complement strand
GGTCTTCCCGCCTTATCAGTTTCGGGGCGACAGCGCCCGGAATCAGGACCGCTCCGACAACCAGGTCGGCGCTCTTGATCTGCTCGAGGATGTTGTGGCGGTTGGAATAGAGCAAAAAGACGTTGGCAGGCATCACATCCGACAGGTACCGGAGTCGCTCCAGGGACAGGTCCAGAATTGTGACATGGGCGCCCATTCCGGCCGCCATCTTGGCTGCATTGATGCCCACGATTCCACCACCCAGGACCACGACCTTGGCCGGGGGAACACCCGGGACGCCACCCAGCAGTACGCCACGCCCGCCATACAACTTTTCGAGGTACTTGGCACCTTCCTGAACCGCCATCCGGCCTGCGACTTCGGACATCGGGGTAAGGAGCGGCAGCTCGCGGGACGGCAGCTCAACGGTCTCGTATGCGACGCAGACAGCTCCCGAATCCATGTGCGCCTTGGTCAGCGTCTGGTCGGCCGCAAAATGGAAATAGGTGAAAATGAGCTGGCCCTTCTTCATGCGCGGCCACTCGGGAGCGATCGGCTCCTTCACCTTCATGATCATGTCAGCCCCGCCCCACGTAGTATCGGCATCCTTGCCGAGCGTGGCGCCCGCTGCGAGGTACATCTCGTCAGAGAAGCCGGAGCCTTCGCCGGCTCCCTTTTCTATCATCACTGAGTGGCCCGCTGCAACCAGGGCTTCTGCTCCTCCTGGGACGAGGGCGACTCTGTTTTCGTTGGTTTTTATTTCTTTAGGTACACCGATCTTCATGGATTTGTTATCTGTTAAAGTTTTGTCAAAATGCAACATACAGCTACTAGCTATTAGCTGACGCTATTAGCTGTTAGCTAGCTATTAGCTAGTAGCGTCAGCTTGTAGCTAGCAGCTGTACGTTGTCGTTTCAATTACTCCTGCGCCGACCTAGGCCCCAGACTCAAAACAGTCTGCTTAGCCGGATCAAAGTACTCCGCGCACAACTCTGCGACCGTACCTGAATCTATCCCCTCAATGAGTCGAAGCACCTCATCAAGACTCCGAAACTCCTCGTCGTAAAGCTCAACTCCAGCCGCCCGGTACATCCGCGAAGTCACCGACTCCAGAGCCAATGTAATCTGCCCCTTCAACTGGTTTTTTCCAGCCACCAGCTCCGCCTCAGTCAGCGATTTTTCCGCGAGTAAAGAGAGCTCCTCGCGAATGGCCTGAGCGGCTGCGGCCGCAGTCTCCGGAGCCGTCCCGACGTACACCCCATGCGTCCCAGTCTCGGCGTGAAATGACTGGAATGAATAAACAGAGTATGCCAGTCCCAGCTCCTCCCGGATCCGCTGGAAAAGACGCGAGCTCATTCCCCCGCCCATCGCCATTCCAATCAGCGACATCGCGTAGCGACGTTCGTCCGAATGCGGAAGCGCAGGACCGCCAAACACAATGTGCGTCTGGGCGCCTTCGCGCGGCACGTGCTGAAAGATTGGTGGCAGGGCAACCGGCTCCGGACATGCAGGACGCACCGTCCCGCCATTCTTGAGCGCGCCCCAGCCTGTGCGATCCAGGGTTGCAACGAATTCATCGTGCTCAACATTGCCCGTCGCGACGACAACAACATTTTCCGGATGATACGCACGGTCGTGAAGGTCGCGCAGATCCGTCTCGGTCAAAGCCGCAACCGACTCGCGCGTTCCGAGAATCGAATACCCGTAAGGATGATCTCCCCACATCTGTGCATTGTGCAGCTCGAACACGAGATCATCCGGCGTATCGTCCACCGTATTGATCTCCTCGAGCACAACTTTTCTTTCCGGCTTGAGGTCCTTTGCGCGAAGCAGCGGACGGAATACGAGATCGTTGAGAACTTCCGCAGCAAGCTCCATGTGCTCATCGAGCACGCGTGCCTGATACGATGTGTGCTCGCGCGCAGTGTATGCGTCCAGCGATCCGCCAACGGACTCGAGCGCCATCGCCAGGTCCTTGGCACTTCGCGTGGGCGTTCCCTTGAAGACCATATGTTCGAGAAGATGTGAGACGCCCATCTTCTCTCTTGTTTCATGTATGGATGCAGAGCGAATCCATGCACCCAACGCAACTGACCGTACTCCCGGCATATGCTCCGAGAGTACGGTCAGTCCATTAGAAAGAACGCTGCGTCTGAGTGCTACATCTTCACCCGCGTTAACCGCGGTCACTCCAGGCTACGACCTTCCGCCACTGCGGCTACCGCTGCGCGGACGGGGCGGACGGCGGGTTCTCTCGCCACCTGCTTCCCCACCTTCGCTGCCTTCTCCACCCTCAGATCCATCGCTCGACTCACGCGGCGGACGGCTCGAACGTTCTGCTGCCTCTTCCGGTGTCATTTCAACAAGCGCCTTCATCGACAGACGCAGACGTCCACGCTCATCGCGCTCGAGAAGCTTGACCTTTACGCGGTCTCCCTTCTTGACGACGTCTTCTGTCTTCTCGGTGCGGCCATGCTTGAGTTCGGAGATGTGTACGAGGCCTTCAGTGCCCGGCATGATCTCGACAAACGCGCCGAATGCTGTCGTGCTCTTTACGGTTCCCTCATACGTATCGCCAATAATTGGCTCGGCGGTCAGCGACTGAATCATCTGACGTGCACGCTCCATCGCTTCTCCACCAACTGCTGCAATCGTGACGAGTCCTGAATCATCGACGCTGATCTCGGCGCCTGTCTCGTCCTGGATTCCGCGGATGGTCTTGCCCTTCGGTCCGATCAGGTCGCCGATCTTCTCGGGGCTGATGTGCATCGTGACGATGCGCGGAGCGTATGCGGACAGATCATCGCGCTTGGCCGGCAGTGCCTTGTGCATTTCGCCAAGGATGTGCATGCGTCCTTCCTTTGCCTGCGCCATCGCTTCCTTCATTAGAGCCAGGCTCAGGCCCTTGATCTTGATGTCCATCTGAATGGAAGTAATTCCATTCTCGGTACCTGCAACCTTGAAATCCATATCACCTAAGTGGTCCTCCGTGCCGAGGATGTCGGTGAGGATCACGTACTTATCGCCTTCCTTGATGAGACCCATCGCGACGCCTGCGACTGCGGAGCGGATCGGGACACCTGCGTCAAAGAGACCGAGCGACGCGCCGCAGATCGAGGCCATGGAAGACGATCCATTGGACTCGAGAATCTCGGACACGATGCGAATTGTGTACGGAAAGTCTTCGAATGCAGGCAGAACGGCCTGGACTGCGCGCTCTGCAAGATTTCCGTGACCAATCTCGCGACGGCTGGTGCCGCGCATCGGGCGAACTTCGCCTGTGGAGAATGGCGGGAAGTTGTAGTGGAGCATGAACGACTTCGTCGTTTCGCCGGGCTCGTCGATCGAGTCGAGGCGCTGCACATCGTTCGCAGTACCCAGCGTGATTGCTACCAACGCCTGAGTCTGTCCGCGTGTGAAGAGAGCGGAGCCGTGACCGCGTGGCAGAACGGAAGTGTCAATGCTGATGTCACGCACTTCGGTGGCTTTCCGTCCATCAACGCGGAAACCGCTGTCGAGAACCTGGGCGCGGAGCGAGTGATATTCCTGGTCGCCGACGAGGGCGGAGATGTCTTTCGGGTTGTCCGGGAACTCGGCCAGCAGTTCCTTGGCGACTTCCTTCTTTACCTTCTCGACAGCTTCGATGCGGGTGTGCTTGTCCTTCTGATTGATCGCTTCGACGATGCGGCCCGTTGCGAGCGCCTTCACGCGGCCTTCGAGGCCCTCGGGTGGCTTCGCGGGTGACCAGGACATCTTCTCCGTTCGGCCACTCTTCTTGAGCAGCTCTTCCTGGATTGCGACCAGTTCCTTGATACCGCCCTGCCCGATTGTGATCGCTTCGAGCAAGTCTGCTTCGGAGACTTCAGCGGCTCCGCCTTCGACCATGATGATGAAGTCATTGGAGCCGGCCACTACTATATCCATCTCGGAATAACCGAGCTGTTCGAACGTCGGGTTCAGGATCCAGTTGTCCTGGACCCGTCCGACGCGGACGCCGGCGATGGGACCTTCGAACGGAATCTTGGACGAGTTGAGCGCGTACGAGACTGCGAGCATGCCGAGCATGTCCGCGTCATTTTCCTGGTCCGCCGAGAGTACATAGACGAAGACCTGGACTTCGTTCTTGAACCCTTCCGGGAAGAGCGGGCGGATAGTGCGATCGATGATGCGGCACTTGAGGATTTCCGAGTCGGCCGGACGCCCTTCACGCTTGATGAAGCCACCGGGGATTTTACCGGCTGCGTAGGCTTTGTCCTTGTATTCGACGAGGAGGGGGAAGAACGGGAGCGTCGATTCGTTGTCGCTGACCGTGACAGCTGCGAGGACCATCGTGTCGCCGAACTGTACGAGGGCGGACCCTGCCGCCTGCTTTGCCATGCGTCCGGTCTCAATGATGAGTTTCCGTCCGGCAAAGTCTTTTTCGATTCTTTGTATCATTTTCCTTTTTCTTTGATTTCTAGAGAGCTACAAACACAAAACGCGCGGGCAGCATTAGTGCGCCCGCGCGGTGGTGATTCAGAAAGCGGTGTTAATAGCGGAGACCCAGATCAGCGATGATCTTGCGGTAACCTTCGACATTAGTACGCTTGAGGTAGTCCAGCAGTCTGCGTCGGCGTCCTACCATTTTGAGGAGGCCTTGGCGTGAGTGGTGGTCTTTCGCATGCGCCCGGAAGTGGTCGGTCAGATAGTTGATGTTATCTGTGAGGACTGCGACCTGGACGATAGTGGAACCGGTGTCAGTTCCATGCGTGCGGTACTTTTCTACTGTCGGTGTTTTCTGAAATGCCATGTGATTCTGAGCTCTCCACGCGGCCTATCCGCGCTGGTTTGATTAAAATCGGTCTAAGCCTTTAAACCTAGCGGAGTTAGCGAAGCTTGTAAAGGCGTCAGATTCGTGCGGGGCAAGCACCAAGACGGGGTCCGGCTTTTAACTGCAACCCTTCATACCCTTCAACAACGCTGGCTGCGCAAGGGGTACTACACTACCTTGGGAATCCTTCGATTTGAACCTAGGTCTGGCATCAAGTCAGCGCTCCGCAATACAACCAGCAGCCCCTTCAAATGATAGACGGTGATATTCTCCGGCAACTATTCCGGAGTTTTGCGGACCATGATGACTCGGCCTTTAAGGCTGCTGCGCTCACTCTGATTCGAGAGGAGAGAGGTAAGAATCATCGACTTCTTGCGGATGACCTGGAGAAACTTCTATTCACAAGAAACGGCAAGCCTGCCACCCAAAAAAAGCCGAATTCAGAAGTTCCGCGAGATCGAGAACGAGATTTTCCTCTCATCGATCTCAGTTACCCTGAAATTGGGTGGGAAAGGTTGGTAATCAAAGAAGCAACGTTTCGCGTCCTCCAGCGAGTAGCAGAAGAAAACCGGCGCCGCGAGACACTTTTAACTGCTGGACTGCAGCCCTCCCAACGGCTTCTCTTTTATGGGCCTCCAGGATCCGGTAAAACACTAGCAGCTGGCGTGCTAGCAAGCGTTCTGAATCGGCCGCTGGTCACTGTCAGATTTGATGCGGTCGTTTCCTCATATTTGGGGGAAACCGCCGCGAACTTGCGTCGAGTTTTCGACTTCGTCGCATTGAACACGTACGTCGTTTTGTTTGATGAATTCGATGCACTGGGGAAGGATCGTGATAATGCATTTGAGCATGGCGAACTGAAACGTGTTGTAAATTCGCTTCTACAATTGCTCGACGCCGCAAAGGGTCAAAGCGTCCTTGTAGCAGCCACGAACCATGAAGGCCTCCTGGACTCCGCCATTTGGCGCCGGTTCGATTCGATCATTCGGTTCGACGTTCCAAGTGGGCAGGAACGTGTGCTAATGTTGAGGTCATTTCTGAGAGGGTTCCTTAGCGTAGACCTCAGACTGGACTTATTAGCTCGCGGTTTGGAGCGGGCCACAGGTGCCGACATTGAACGCGTTTGCATCGCAGCCGCGCGGAATGCGATTTTGGAATCGCGTAACAAAGTGGAGCGAAGCGACTTTGAAATGCCACTCGCCGAGTTTCGCGAGCGCCTACCACTACAGAAGACCGGTCGTGCGCGGTCAATCATTCGGCCAGCGACAAGAAGAAAGCAATAGTTGCCGCGTGATTTAGAGCATTTCGACCTTCCCCGATGGGAAGAACACCTGCCGCGTCGGAAGCTGGGAGGTGGTGGAAACCGTCAGCGACGTGAAGGTTTTGCGGCGCACGGCCGCTTACTCGATCAACAGATCGGCGCGCTCGAACTAAAGTTTGAACAACGCCGTCGCGTGGATCCCGAACGGCTTAATCCGAAACTTGTATTCAAACTTCAGCTTAAAGATGGTTTCCGAGAACTGTCGGACGAGGACATTGGGAAGCTAGGGTTGACGGTCTTAGGGAGCGACAATGACGGCGTACTGGTTGTCTTTCCTAGCGACTCCGCTGTCGCCGAATTGCGCCGACGAGTACGAGAGTATGCCGGGCTTGAAGACGGGGCTCAGTACTCGGAGCTGGATGCGATTGATAGCGTCACTGAACTCACACCGCAGGATCGGATCGGGCCGCAATTGGCGTCCATGCCATTAGCGACTGGCGAGATAGCCCCTCTCGATATTGAGCTGTGGCACTCAGGCGATCGCAACGAGTGCAGAGGATGGATCGAAGAGATTAGCTCAGTGCTTCGAGATTTGGACCTAGCGGTTACTGATGACTACCTAGGCGTATCACTTTGCATCCTGCGAGCAAAGGTCAATCAGATTGCCCTGGAACGCTTGCTAGATCCAAACATCGATTACATCAAACAGATTGACCGTCGGTCTCAGCCTTCATTCGAACTCGCATCACTTCGCTATCTCGATATTGGTGAGGTCGAACAAATGTTGGCCGATCCCGAAGGAGATCTGACAAGTATCGTAATCGTCGACAGCGGCGTTGCCACTGGACATCCGTTGCTTAGGTCGGTTACGGACGACACTCAGACGGCACCTGGCACTGGCACCCGGGATTCGTCAGGCGACGTGGACGCGCTTACGCCTGGTCATGGGACTGCTGTAGCTGGTATCGCAGTCTATTCGGATATCGGCGCCTGCATAGCCAATGCGTCCTTTATTCCCGGTGCGCGTATTCTCTCGGCGCGTGTAACTGACGCCAATAACCAATATGATCCGGATTACCTCGTTGAGCATCAGTTAGAGGAGCTCGTCACATACTTTCTCGACAATTATGCTGCCGCGAAAGTCATCAATATCTCTCTTGGCGATCCAAATCGAATCTGTACTGACCGCGACTATCAGTTCAGGTTTGCGGCTGCTGTGGACGAATTAGCGTACAGGTTCCGCGACCGCGAAATCATCTTCGTGGTTTCGTCTGGTAATTTGCAATTTGAGCAAGAGGAAGGTGAAAGACTGCTCGCCGAGTATCCGGAACACCTCAGGCAGCCATCAGCACGAATTGTCGATCCTGGCACCTCGGCTCTCGCCCTAACTGTCGGAAGTCTCTCCTATGGGGAGGGAGCCCGGTTGTACGGCGAGCACGAGGATAGGGTGGGACGCGGTATCGCAGGGCAGCGCGGATGGCCTTAGCCATTTACGCGTTGCGGCCCGGGCGTTAACGGTGCGTTGAAACCCGAATTTGTTGAGTTCGGCGGCGATATGCATATCGACGCCGGACGACTATTTACGGGTCAGCACTGGGGAGTTCCGACGACGAGTGCATCCTTTGCACCTCCTGAAGGTCGTCTGTTCCGCCCCCTAGCCGGAACCAGCTTCGCGGCGCCTAAGATTGCCAATTTAGCGGCTCGCCTATTCAGAGAGTTTCCAAACGCGTCATCGAACTTAATCCGAGCGCTTATGGCATCGTCGGCAGCCGTCCCAATTTCTCGCCCACCATCACTCACAGATCTGCCACACGACGCCACTGAAATTCTTTGCACATACGGTTATGGCCAACCCGATTTTGATCGAGCGCGGTGGTCAGCCGAGAATGACGCTATGCTTTTAGCGCAGGAGTCGATCCAGCTGGATGATTTCGCGTTATACACTTTACCAATCTTACCAGCAGAGTTTTTTACGACACGAGGTGTCGGGGCTATTACGGTTTCGCTGGCTTTTGATCCCCCCACTCGCCATACCCGGTTGAATAGCTATTTGGGCGTGACAATGGAAACTCATCTGTTCCGAAATCGAACAGTCGAACAGGTCGCGGAATCAGTAAGAGCGTACACTCGTGAAGAGCGGGAAGCTATTGCGGATAGGCAAGGCGTCGAACTAAGGAAGGTTCAACTACCGAGGCGAAGCAAAATGGAGGGTTCCTTGCCTTCCTCGGTTGAAATGTCGCCAGGAGTAAATCTCCGGAAAAAGGGGACCCTTCAAAGAAGCAGGTGCGAAATTTCGTCCAGCAGATGGAGTTATGACGGCTCGCCTCTCGTCCTTGCAGTGATCTGTCGAAGAGAATGGGCGCCAGAAACGATCTCCACGCAACGCTACGCCGTGGTCGTATCGCTGACTCATGCCTCGGGATCAGTGCATCTTCACGAACATATTCGTACCCAGTTGAGGCTTACACAGAGGGTTCGAATCCAAGGGTAACCGGGACCGCTGGAATTACGCCATAGCTAAAGTCAAAGTGGTAATGTGATCTCGCGCGCCGCGATGGCGAGATACGCGACCTTCACAGCAACTCGATAATTTGTTCGTCAGATAAGTGTCGAGCAACAACATCAGACCAAAGCGGATGCACATAGACTCGGATTTTGCCGATGTCCATGTCGAAAGCCGGTCCTTCAAGGTCGACCACTAATTCCTTCGGAGTTGGAAAAACGTTTGTTCGCGCATGAACACCCGTAACGTCTTCTGGCACATACAAGAGAGTTTCTGCGCGACTTCGATTTGAAGTGGCTTTAATGGGTACGTCGATTAGTGCAAAAGGATGCGTTGACTGTATCCGTTCGACCGCCTGTTCTCGCGTATTTCCTCCCGGTAGAACAGCGACGCTGCGCAACTCAAATTGTTCAATGAGTGCACTGAGAAGACGTTCCTCGAAGCTTTTTCGAAAATCCTCCGTCTGCTGATAGGACTCTTCCAGTCTAAAAGTACGGATGCGGTGGTAAAGACCTTGGTACCGAGCTTCATTCACTGCTTTTGACAGCACCGCGACGCGACGGTAAGGTTGACGTCGACGAATTTGACTCAACACATCCCGTGTTTGTTCGTCTGCCTGACGGCCTAAGAACATCAACAGCGATTCGTCAGTATGAGCTGTCCCCGGTTCCAAAGACACCTCATTTAGGTTCTTTTTGGAATTCGGAGGTGGGAGATGGGATCACGACGGCGGTTCAGCAGGGAGTTTAAGCAGGAAGCGGTTCGTCTGGTTCGCGAGCGTGGAGTGGCTGTGGCGCAGGTGGCGCGTGACCTGGATGTACACGTAAATGTGTTGCGTGGCTGGGTGCGGGCGCACATGGCGGACCCGGTGCATGCATTCCCCGGCGAGGGACAGCAGAAGCCTGAAGCGGCGGAGCTCACGCGACTGAGGCGAGAGAACGCGAAGTTGCGGATGGAGCGCGACATCTTAAAAAAAGCCGCGGTGGATTCAACCGGTGAGTGCAACAGAGTTTAATTGCAGGTACTCATCGGAGGTTGTTGATGGCGCAGATAGGACGTCCTGGACTGTCAGCGGGGAAGAAGGACGAGTTGTGGGCCAGGTTCAAGTCTGGTGAATCCTTTACGGCGATTGGACGGGCGCTCGGCAAACCGGTAGGATCGATCTATGGCGTGGTCCGCTTGCAAGGCGGGATCGCACCACCGGTCCGGCGGCGGGCGGTCGGCAAATTGCGATCCCATTCCAAAAAGTGACGATTCTATACGCAGGGGCCCGCAACCACAGCAGTAGGCCATCTATTCGCCCAAGGGGCGCAATCTTGATA
>JACDDZ010000357.1 GCA_013816695.1 Gemmatimonadaceae bacterium | reverse complement strand
AGTCTTCTTTGCGGCGGACTTCTTGGCGGTCTTTTTCTTTGCGGCCATCTCGTCTCCTCGTGGGGTTGGCGAAGCGTATTTCTCTAGGCGATGCGCTGTCGCATCTTGCGAGCAAGCTAAAACACCATGTGTGGAGCGCAATAGGGAATTGCGAATTTCTCCTATGAGAAAACTGCTATTTACCCCTGAAGAAGCTCCATCATCTGTAAGTCGTAAGGGTCCGGCGAATCGTCATCGTCCGTAATTTCATAGTTCAACTGCGGTGTTTCGAGTATGAGCGGAATGCCCTTGCTGCGCGGGTCCTTGAGCAGCCAGTGAAATGGATCGGCTCCTATCTGGCCATCGCCAATCAGTACATGCCTGTCCTTATTGGATCCTAGAGCACCTTCACTATCGTTAAGATGAAAGAAAGCAGGAGGTTCGCCGGATTCACTCTCGAATTTATCGAGGATATCCGTGAAGGATTTTCGGGACTCGCGGATGTCGTATCCTGACGCAAACAGGTGACAAGTGTCGAGGCCATACCCTGTCCTGGGACGAAATGCCTTCGGAATATGGGAAAGAATTTCCCCTATCTCCTCGGCGGTTTTTCCCATGGTGGCGCCTGCTCCCGCTGTATTTTCGATCAGCACCTTCGTGCTCGTTTCCACCGATTTTAGAGCGTGAATGATCGCTTCCGCTATGCGTTTCGCAGCAGCCGAACGATCACTTCCGCTGCCGGCAGAGCCGGGATGAAAGCAAATGCATCCCGCGCCAATAGCAGTCGACCGCTCCAGTTCCTTTGCTAATCCACCGCTGGCGCGACCGTATTTTTCCGGGTCCGGATTCGCAACACTCAGCACATACGCGGCGTGCACCATGATGTTTTCAGGCTGGATTCTCGACGCTCCCACGGCAGCGCGAAATCTTTCAGCCCGCTCGGGCCGAACGGAAACCTTGTCTCCGTAGTATTTCGGAATTGCCGTAAAAAGCTGCAGTGCGCTCATTCCGGCGTTGTGCGCCCGGCGCACAGCCATATGAATTCCACCGTTGTCGATGGTGTGTGCGCCGAGAAAGTGTTTCAAGGCCGTAGCCATTAATTCCAGGTTCCGGTTCGGGTAGCGAGCCTGCTCCGCCTGAGCGAATCTGCTTGGAGAAGCTCGAGCCATTCAACCTCCAGCATCGTGCCGTCCAGCGTGACAACCGGGGATTTGGCGATTTCATTCGGGCTGGAAACAGGCAATCTGCTTTCGAAGATGTGCCCCATGGTCCCGGAGAGGGCCAGCCAGATCTGGCCACGCTCAGCGTTGGGTTCCTCGTATGCGACTGCGAGCCGGTCCCCGCTGGAGGCGATGCTCACCTCGGATGCGCGTTTGCCGAAGGCGATAGAAACGGGATCGTGGAAGCCCGTCGCGTCCATCGAGTGGGCAAAGAACACCCCTGCCCCGCTCGCCGGCTCCAGGAAATACACGATGTGCACGTATCCCTGTGAGATGTCCGCGGCGATCGCTGGGGCAGGGCGGTTGCATCCGCGGCTGCTGGCATCCGTGATATCAATGGCGATGGGCGCGCTCCACTGGCCCTCAGCAAAGCGCGAGAACCGCAGGACGGAGCTGCTGTCATTCCTGATCGACCACCATGCAGCAACACTGTCAGCTCCATTTCCGGATGCGCGAATCGTCGTTGCGCATGCTCTATCATCATCTACCTGCGGGTGCCCGGAAACTGAGCCGGTTGGCGATTCGACGGGATAAGAAATATCCGACCATGCGACCACTGGTTTTTCGCAGGCGGTCAGCGTCAGGGCAATCGCGAGAAGACGAACGCGCACTACGCCCCCTTCGTGGGCCAATACTGGATGACAGCCCAGTTTTCCCGGGTCAGCTCTACACCCTCTGGAAACTGCTCGCTGAAATGCTTTCGCAGCTCAGCCGCGCGCTCCTTCAGGTAAGTATCGAGTGCGGCCTGATCGAAGGCGTAGTACCGGATTCGGTAGCGGCCTTCAGTCGACCTGCTGAATGAAGCGGACGCGAAATAACCCGTCCCAAGCACGTCGTCGATGTGCCGATTGCGCATATACGCCTCGTACGCTTCAGTGAGGTCGCTGCGGACTTGCGAGGTTATTTCGTATGTAATCATGGGCCTCTCATTCGGGGTGCGGAAATATGCAGAAGCAGCGGAGAACGATATCTTTCGAGCCATGTCCGCACATTCAAAATCGCCAGACACAGGCTTCAACGGCACCCGCAAGGTGCCCGCTCCCGTCAATGAACCAGTAA
>JACDDZ010000356.1 GCA_013816695.1 Gemmatimonadaceae bacterium | reverse complement strand
TGTGTTCTGCCGCTTTTCAGGCTGTAACCTTTGGACAGGCCGCGAGGAAGATCGTCATCGGGCAATCTGCCAGTTTTGCGATACTGAATTCTTCGGGATTGGACCCGAGGGCGGCAAGTTTGAATCCCCATCTGCGTTGGCTGACGCTGTAGATGTTAAATGGAACTCGGACGCGAACGAAGACAGGGAGAAACTTGTTGTGTGTACCGGCGGTGAGCCTCTCCTGCAGCTCGATGAACCACTGTTGGCAGAATTCCACGCACGTGGTTTTACCGTTGCGGTTGAGACCAACGGTACCCAGAGTCCTCCTTCAGGAATTGACTGGACTTGCGTGAGCCCCAAGGCCGGTGCGCCGCTCGTGATAACCACTGGCGACGAGCTCAAACTTGTGTATCCGCAACCTGGCGCTTTGCCGGAATTGTTCGCAGGTATGGGCTTTACACACTTCTTTCTTCAGCCGATGGACGGCCCCGAATCGGATTCCAATACCCGGAAAGCCATTGAGTATTGTATGGCCCATCCGCGGTGGCGCCTTAGCATTCAAACACACAAACTCGTCGGGATTCGGTAATTGTGCTGCCGAGGTAACCGGTTTTTACAAGGCGTCGAGGTATTTCACGCCGGCACCGGTATTGAACAAGACTATCGTTTCATCTGGTTCAACCTCGCCGAGCATCAGCAGCTTCCGCAGCGCCGGTAGACATGCGGCGCCCTCGGGAGCGACAAACAATCCTTCGCTCCCGCCAATGACACGTACGGCATCGATCATGTCGGCATCGCTGACGGCAATCGCGCGTCCACCGGAATCACGGACTGCTCGCAGAATCAGAAAATCCCCGACTGCTTTCGGAACGCGCAGACCAGAAGCAACCGTCGCAGCATTTTGAAATTCGGCAGCATGCTCTGTCCCCTCCTCAAATGCTCGCACAATCGGCGCGCATCCCTCTGCCTGGACAGAGATCATTCTTGGGCGCTTTGAGTCGATCCACCCCATCTCTTCCATTTCGTCGAAAGCCTTCCACATCCCGATGAGGCCGGTTCCACCACCGGTCGGATAAATGATCACGTCAGGCAACGTCCATGCGAGCTGCTCCGCGAGCTCATATCCCAGGGTTTTCTTTCCTTCGACGCGATAAGGCTCCTTGAGCGTGGAAACGTCAAACCACCCTTCCGCTTCTTTCCGTCTCGCGACCTCAGCGCCGCAATCCGTTATCAGGCCGTCGACAAGTGTTACATGAGCGCCTGTTTGCTCGCACTCTACAATGTTGGCCCGAGGTGTATCGCGCGGCATGAAGATGTACGCCGGAATTCCCGCGCGCGCAGCATACGCAGCCAGCGCGCCGCCTGCATTGCCTGCCGATGGCGCTGCCAGTTTCTTGACGCCCAGCTCCTTCGCCATCGAGACAGCCATCGCCATTCCGCGCGCCTTGAAGCTCTGTGTAGGATTGGTTGATTCGTCCTTGATAAATACGTTCTTCAGCCCCAGCTCCGCGCCCAGGCGCTCCGTCCTGATCAGCGAGGTGAATCCCTCACCCAGAGTGACAATGTTTGCATCCGACTCAACGGGCAGCACTTCACGGTACCGCCACATGTCCGCGCTTCTGCTGTTAAGGTTCTCACGCTTGAGCTCCTTCGCGGCTGACCCGAGGTCGTAGCGCACGAGCAGCGGCTTGCCGCATTTTGTGCAGAGATTCTGCAACGTTCCTTTTTCGTAACTGGTGCCGCAGGCAGCGCATTCAAGGTGGGTAACATTCATGATCAATAAGGTATTCGCTCGATGGCCAACGCACATTCACAGATAACTGAAATCATCGCGGGCCTGCACGCCGCCGAGCAGCGCCTGATCGCGCTCGCGGCGCGCACAGACGCTGAAAACTGGACGATCCGAGACCGGCCGGACAGCTGGTCGATTGCCGAATGCGTGGAGCACTTGAACATGACTTCGCGTGCATTCATCCCACTAATCCGATCCGCACTGGAGAACGATCAGTCCCGAAGTGATGCCACGAGACACAGTTTCAAGCGCGATACCGCCGGGTTCATGCTTTCTGCGATGGTTGGACCGTTAAGGAAAATTGGACAAACCCGAATTGGGCGCGTGAAGACAACGGCCGAGTTCGAGCCCAAAGACCTCATCCCGAAGAACGCATCCGTTGCTGACTTCTCGAAACTTCAAACGGTCCTTATACACCTCATTCGAGGCTCCGAACGCCGGCCGCTCTCGGACATAAAGATCGTTTCGCCCTTTGGCGGAAAGCTCC
>JACDDZ010000049.1 GCA_013816695.1 Gemmatimonadaceae bacterium | reverse complement strand
ATTTTGGTCCTTCCACTGCCGACGTGCGCACTGTGCGGGATGTGGCGGAAGCTATCAGCGCGCACTTGGGCGGAGGGGGAGTAGAGATCGAGAGTGCAAACCGGGCTCATCACGAAGCGCGCCTTCTTCAGCTCAATTGCGACAAAGCGCATCAGCTGCTTGGCTGGTATCCGCGGTGGACGGCGGACAAGACTATCGATGCGACGGCGACGTGGTACAAAACCGTGCTGCAGGGCGCCGTCGCGGAAATGGTTACGCGATCGCAAGTGCTGGACTATTTTCCGGAGCTCCAATGATCGAAGGAGTTAGTGTTACCCCGCTTAAGCAGACTTTCGACGAGCGGGGAAGGGTGATGCACATGCTGCGGGAAGACTCGCCCGGTTTCACCAGATTCGGCGAGATTTATTTTTCTTCGACGCACCCCGGCGCAATCAAGGCGTGGCATCTCCATAAGCGTATGACGCTGAACTACGCGGTCGTTTATGGGGAGATCAAACTCGTCTTATATGACGATCGCGAGGGGAGCAAAAGCCGCGGAGCTCTCCAGGAGCTGTTCCTTTCCCCCGAGAATTACAATCTCGTGACGGTGCCTCCCCTCATCTGGAATGGCTTCAAGGGGATCGGCGACAAGTCCGCCATTCTCGCGAACTGCGCCACGCTTCCGCATGATCCGGAGGAGATCGAGCGGAAGTCTCCGTTCGACGAAAGCATACCCTACGACTGGCAAATTCGTCATCGCTGAAACCGAAGGAGCGGCGGAGAAGCCGATTGTGTTGGTAACTGGCGCGTCCGGTCTGATAGGGGGTCGTTTGATCGAACATCTCACTGCGCGCGATGACGTCGCAATTCGCGCAGCGAGCCGCGTTGCGCGCAACTGGCCCAAGACAGTGGATGGCCGACTCGTTGATTATTCGCTTGCCGCGACGCTGAGCGAGGCGTGCCAAGGCGTGGACGCTGTCGTGAACCTGGCGGCGATGCCCGAGCCTGAGTGCGTTAGCCATCCTCATCTTGCTCTCGCTGCCAACGCCGGCGGAACTCTTTCGTGGGCGAGAGCCGCCGCGAATGCCGGTGTCCGGCGCTTCGTGCAGATGTCCACATACAAGGTGTACGGCCAAAGTCCGGTGGGGACTGTGACGGAGAACACGCCAACAAAACCTGAATCTCACTATGCGATTGTCCACCGCGCGGCAGAGGATTACGCAAGGTCTCAGCACTCGAACACCGTAGTCTTTAGACTGGCGAACGGTTTTGGCGCTCCCGTGGACCGTGACGTGGACTGCTGGGGCATCATAGTGAACGAGTTCTGCAAGCAAGCCGTGGCTGAGGGCCGCATAAGCATCCGAAGCTCGGGAGAATCGTGGCGTAATTTCGTGCCACTCGCAGATATAGTTGTCGCCCTCGAGACCGCGACGCGAAACCTCGCGCGGGGTACATACAACCTTGGAGCGGGGCGCTCGATGACCATCGTCTCGGCGGCGCAACAGGTTGCCGGGGTATGCCGTTCACAGTTGGGATTTACTCCGGACGTGAGCGTGGGACCAGCAGCGCCGCACGACCGTTTTCCCGAGCTCGACTACAGCATTGCGAAGCTGGGTGCGGCAGGGGTCACGCCCGCTGCGGAATTTGGCACCGAGGTAGCGCGCACGCTTGAAGCGGCGCGGACGATGTTCGATGTCACGCACTGACCTACCGCGCGTTTCCGTCCTGATGACGGTGTACAACGCGGAGAAATTTTTGAACGAAGCGATCCGCAGCCTGGTTGATCAGACATTCCAGGAGTGGGAGCTCGTCGTCATAGACAACGGGTCGCGCGACGAATCGCCGGCGATTCTCAGCGGATATGCCGACACCCGGATCAGAATGGAGCTGCTAGGTGAAAACATTGGAAGGACTCCGGCGCTCAGGCGCGCTTTCAACCTCGCTCGCGGGGAGTACATCGCTGTGCTCGATGCTGACGATGTCTCGCACCCGGAAAGATTGGTGAGGCAAATCGCGTATCTCGACGCTCATCCAGGGGTCGTCGTGGTGGGCACCTGGGCGAAGCGTATAGACGTGGATAGCGTGGTGACGGGCGACTACTCCCCGCCAACTGACGCCGCTGCCATTCGCGACAGCTTCGGCTGGACGAATCCGATCATCCATTCGTCGGCGATGTATCGGCGCGCGAACGCGGCCGCCGTCGGAGGCTATCCGGCTGACCTCCCTTATTCGGCTGACTGTGGACTTTGGCTTCGGCTTGGCGAGGTTGGCGAGCTGGCCATCATCGACGAGCAGTTGTGCAGCTACCGCGTCGTTCCGCAAAGCGTGACGCGGAGCACAAAGCTGCAAGGAGATGTCGCCTCGGACATCCATCACATGTATTCCGAGGCGCGGCGGCGTCTGCAGCTGAGCCCCGAATCGCTGAGGAAAAATCGCGAAGAGCTCACCATCGCACGATGTCGTTACGGGCTCGCGCTGGCGCAGTCCGGGCGCAGCTTCGAAGCGGCCCGCGTTCTCGGGGCCGAGCTCCTGTCAAATCCGCGAGGAATGATTTGGAACAGAGTGGTGCGTGCGTGGCTCGGCCGATGACGCTGAGAAGCGTATCCGCCGCGCAGGCGCTGATGTTGGCGTCGCTTGTCTTCCAGACTACCGTGCTGCCGGACACGCTCGACATTCACTCGATTTCGCGGGTCGCGAATCTCGTAATAATGGTGGTGTTTTTCGCCCTCTCACTTCGGGTGTTCTTGCGAGGCCGAATGCGGAAGCTGCCACTTTTCTATTTCGCTCCTATCGCTCTGATCCTCGTCGCCTATTCGATAAACATTCTTCGCAGCCTGAGCGTCGAGACCATTGGCTACGTCGCTGGCTTGCTCCCATGGCTGGCGGGGCTCTCCGTACCGTTTCTGAAATCATATAGTCTCGACGATTCGTGGAAGCTCTTCTTCCGGTTCATGGTTTTCTTCTCCGTGATCGCCCTCATCGAGTTCGCTGCTCTTTTTGCGGGACAGCTCGCCCCCTCGCTAATTGTGACCGACCGCGGTGAATTTGTGAAAGGGTACATGACTCTCTTCCACGGCCTGGAGGACGGGACGGTCTACTACAAGATGTATGGCGTCTTCCCGGAGCCGGGGACCTTCGCGATGCTCCTCCTGCCAGCCTTCGCATACGCGCTGGTCTATTGGAAACCCTGGGCGATGGCACTCTTCGGGGTTTGTCTTTATTTCACCAATTCGCTCGGAGGAGAGTTCAGCCTCGTGATTCTTCTCGCGCTTTACGCCTACCGGAAGGCGCGCGGGGGAATCGCTGGGCCACTCATTCTTTCGGCCCTGGGTACGGCAGCGGTGTACTTCCTCTTCCCCCTGTTCGCGGCTACCTACGCAATGAAAGGAGACTCGGCCGCGGTCCGCGAAGCGAATGTCTCGATGTTCAAACAGGGATTTCTGACCGTCCTTCAGCAGCACCCGTTCGGATTCCCACTCTCTGGGTCCTCGTTCTCGGCGCTGCAGGATGTGAGCACCGGGTATCTCGGGTCGAACTTCGAACCATATACCGTATTCGTGACAGGCGGGGTGCTCGCTTTTCTGATGTACTGCATCTATTTCATCTGGGTGTCCTCGAGATCCATCCGCTACCTGCTCGGTCCCGACCGCGATCAGCTCTATACCTGCGCCTTTCTCAGTCTCCCGCCGCTTCTGATTTTCGTGTGGCAGAGAAATACGCTGCTTACATCCACTCTCTTCGCGTTCCTCTTCGCCATGCCGGTGGTTACGATGCGGCGACGATCCGTGAAAAGCCTGCACCCACCCGTCGCTCCTGACGCCCCGCTGCTCCGCTCCGGCGCACGTCTCGCGACGTGATGGGCGACCGCGACAACCAATTCACAAAAAAATGTGTGGAATAGCCGGCATCGTCCCTCGCGGAGGGATGGCTTCAGCTCCCGGGCTCGATGTTGCGGCTATGCTCCAGTGCTTTCGTCATCGCGGGCCCGATGCCGAGGGTCAATTTAGCGACGAGCGACTGTGGCTCGGTCACGTTCGCCTGAGTGTGATTGACGTGTCTGAGGCCGGCAACCAGCCTATGGAGACGCAGGACGCGCGCTACGTCATCTCGTATAACGGCGAGGTTTATAATTTTGTCGAACTGGCAAAGACGCTAGGTCTGACTGACCTTCGGTCACATTCAGACACGGAAGTCGTGTTGAGATCGTTCGAGAAGCTCGGCTCTGCGTGTTTCGAGTTGTTCAACGGGCTTTTCGCCTTCGCCATCTATGACACAGACAAAAAAAAGCTCTGGCTTGTGCGCGACCGGCTCGGCATCAAGCCTCTCTATTTCACGGCTGGGCCACATGGATTCGCTTTCGCCTCCGAGATTAGAGCTCTTCCGCGTTTCGACGACACGCAGTTCGAGTGCAATCTCTCCGCGGTGCACGAGTGGCTGTACTACGGGACGACGCTGGGAGACAAAACCCTGTTCAGCGGCATCGAAAAGCTGCTTCCGGGCCATTATCTCGAGCTCGATGTAACGGATTTATCGTATCGAATATTGACCTATTGGACTCCTGCGAGCTTCGCGCGCGAAAAAAAGGATGATCGCCCAAGCATGCAGATCGTCGCCGAGACGCGGAGGCTTCTAGAGCAGGCTGTCTCGCGGCAGCTTGTGAGCGACGTTCCGGTCGGCGTGTTTCTTTCAGGAGGCGTCGATTCGAGCGCGATCACGGCGTTCGCATCGCGACACTACGAAGGAAAGTTGGCGACCTACTCGGTGGGATTTGATTTTGACGATGTGAATGAGCTACCCAAGGCGAAAGCCGTGGCGAAACTTTACGGTACCGATCACCACGAGATCCACGTATCCGGGGCCGACATAGCTGATGTGGTCGTAAAAATGGTCGCTCACCACGGAATGCCATTCTCCGATGCCGCAAATATTCCGCTGTATCTCCTCAGCGAGCGGGTTCAGGGAACTACAAAGGTGGTGCTCCAGGGTGACGGCGGCGATGAGATGTTCGGTGGGTACAACCGCTACAGCATATTGAGCTTTTACCGAAGCTCTAAAATGATTGCGCGCGGCGCACGGCTCGCGATGAAGCTGGCGCCGCGGGGGCCGCGGTTTCATCGCCGCGAGCGTCTTGCGAACGCGCTCCTGCCGAAGGACCCCGCTGAGGTGATGGCGCTTCTGTTGACGGAAGAGGATCCGTTCACGAAGCCGGGCGCTTTGTTCGCTCCGGACTTCCGCCGGCAAATCGAATCGGCTGACCCATTCGCGAGGTACAGGGAGGTTCAGGCCCAGTTTTCCGGAGAGGACCTGGTCAATCAAATGCTGTTTGTCGATTCGATGATCATCCTTCCGGATATTTTTCTCGAAAAGGTCGATCGATCGACGATGGCGGCAAGTGTCGAGGTGCGGGTCCCGTTTCTCGACAACGATCTCGTCGATTTCTGCATGCGTCTCTCCGGCCCGCAAAAGGTTCGGTATGGCCGGAAGAAATGGCTGCTTAAGAAAGCACTGGAGGGAATCGTTCCCCGTGAGGTGCTGTACGGCAGGAAGACGGGATTCGGAGTGCCCTATGGCGAGTGGCTCAGAGGCTCGCTCCGTCCGCTCTTCATGGATAATCTCCAACTGTTCGGAAGAAACTATCCCCGTGTTCTCGATGCGGCGGCGGTAGAAGCCGCCTTCAATGCCCACTCCTCGCGTGGGCGTGACCGCTCTTTTCTTCTGTGGAAAATCTTGAACTTCACGATTTGGGCGAATACCAGCAAAGTCACGTTCGGGCAATGACCTCCGCGGGAGCGGGACGGAAACGCTTCATTCTCGTCGGCCCACGCGTCGACGCGTCTGCTGAACATCCGGGAGGTCAGCTCACGGCAGCCCGCAGCATTGTCGAGTTCGCATGCCGATACGGGCACGAGATGGAGGTGATAGATACGAGGCTGAACTTTTTCTCTCCTCCGTCCATTGCCCGCCGCGTCCGGTTGGGCATCGGCCGATTTTATTTGCTTGGACGGCGGCTCGCCGCCTCCAGACATGACGGAGTAATTCTCTTCGTCGGCGCGGGGTACAGCTTTTACGAGCGCGCGCTTCTCGCGGCGCTGGCTCGCTGCCGCGGAGTCAAGACACTGTTTTGCATCCGCGATGGGGCTTTTCCCGGGTGGGCGCAATCGTCGCTTCGGCGTCGCAGGATCGCGGGGCTTCTTCTGCGTATCCCCTTTCGCGTGGTCGTTCAAGGGCACCGGCTCGCGACGCTCGTAGAGGAGCTGGGGGTGCCCGGTGAGAGAATAGCCATCGTTCCGAACTGGCTCGGGGAGAACGCCCCGCAGGAAGTTCGCCCCAGGGTGCTCGCCGACGGCGAACCAATGCGGATGGTTTTTGTCGGATGGCTCGTCCCCGAGAAAGGGGTGCGCGAACTTCGCGAGGCGTTCTCGAGGCTACGAGGACGCCACGATGTGACCCTCGATCTCGTCGGCGGTGGAACGCTCGAGGGCGAGCTGCGCGAAGCTATCGCCGACGGCGCGCTGCCCGGTGCGACCGTTCACGGGTGGCTGGAGCCGGGTGAAGTGCGGGGCATGCTGCAGCGCGCTCACCTCTTCGTACTGCCTACATATTTCGAAGGATTCCCTAATGCGCTTCTCGAAGCGATGGCTTGCGGTCTTCCGTCGGTTTGCTCTGACGTCGGCGCAATCCCCGATTCGATCGTTGACGGATACAACGGCTTTCTCGTACCGCCGAAAGATGTTCCGGCTTTGGAAAAGGCCATCGGCAGGTATCTTCAAGAGCCCGGGCTCCTGCCCTTGCATTCAGTCGGGGCGCTTGATGCCGCACGTCAAAATCATGACAAGTTTACCAATCTGAAAAAGCTGTTTTCCTCGTTCGACACTGAGGCCGCGGCAACCGGCGTGGGAGACACGCTGTAGATGTGCGGAATCGCAGGGTTCTTCGGCGCATTTGAACCGTCCGCGCTTGCGGTTGCCCACCAGCGGCAGGGGCATCGGGGGCCCGATGACGAGGGCGTGCTCCTAGACCATGAGGCGCGCGTGGGCCTCGCCCACCGACGGCTCTCGATCCTTGATCCATCGCCGTGCGGCCATCAGCCTATGGCCACGGACGACGGCTCGATCCTCATCATATACAACGGAGAGATTTATAACTTCCGCGAGCTGCGGACCGACATGGAGGAACAGGGGCACCGATTCCGCGGAAATTCAGACACCGAGGTGTTGCTGGCGCTGTATCGGCGGCACGGCGCGGAGATGCTCCCGCGACTGAACGGGATCTTTGCCTTCGCCGCTTGGAATAAGCGCGACAAATCACTGTTCGTCGCCCGCGACGCACTTGGAGTGAAGCCACTTTATTTCTCCGAGACCCCGAGAGGCTTCGCCTTCGCCAGCGAAATGAAAGCTCTGCTTGCGATGGTTCCCGAGGCGCGCCAGCTGGACGTCCCGTCGCTGCACAGATACCTAAGTTTTCTCTGGTGTCCCGGCGAAGGGACCCCGTTACGGGCGGTGCGAAAGCTTGGTCCCGGCGAATGGCTCCGAGTGAACGAAGGAAAAATCGTCGCGCGCACGACTTGGTACGAGCTACCAGCTAGAAGGGGCGTCCTCCCCGACTTGTCGTCAGGCGCGGCACGCGCGGGCCTCGTCAGCCAGCTTCGCGCCGCGGTCCATCGCCAGTTGGTTGCTGACGTGCCCGTCGGCGCGTTTCTATCCGGGGGACTCGACTCGAGCGCAGTCGTGACCTTCGCGCGCGAGCTCGCACCCGGCATCCGCTGCTTCAGCATCGAGTCGGCAGGAGGTGAAGACGCGGGGACGGTTGACGACCTGCCGTACGCGCGCATCGTCGCCAAGCATCTTGGCGTACCACTCGATGTAGTGCGGATTGACGCCGCGAGAATGGCGCAGGATCTCGAAGGTTTGATCGCGCAGCTCGACGAGCCGCTCGCGGACCCAGCCCCGTTGAATGTACTCTACATCTCGCGCCTGGCGCGGGAGAACGGAATGAAGGTAATGCTCTCGGGCGCCGGCGGGGACGACTTGTTCACCGGCTACCGGAGGCACACCGCGCTCGGGTACGAAAGCCTCTGGAAGTGGATGCCGCGGACGGCGCGCGCGGCGCTCAACCAGGGAAGCGCGAAGCTCGCCGAGGGCCGCCCAAAATTCAGGCGGCTGGCAAAACTCTTTTCAGACGCGGAAGCGACGGGCGACGAAGCGCTCGCGGGATATTTTCTATGGACGCGGGAGGCGCAGCTCTTCCGCCTCTACACGCCGGAGTTTCGCCATTCCCTTGCGGGAGAGTCCGCCCTCACTCCGATGCTCGACTTTCTCGCGCCCATTCCGCCGAGTGTCAGTCGCCTCGAACGTATACTAGCGCTCGAGCAGCGATTCTTTCTCGCCGATCACAATCTCATCTACACCGATAAGATGTCCATGGCCGCGGGAGTCGAGGTGCGGGTACCCTTCCTCGACCCGGACCTCGTTGAATTTGCCGCTCGTATTCCAGCTCGCGTAAAGCAGCGCGGAAGGGTCGGCAAGCTCGTGCTGAAGCAGGCGATGGAGCCATTTCTTCCTCATGACGTCATCTATCGGCCGAAGACAGGATTCGGCGCGCCGTTGCGCCGGTGGCTTCGCGGCGACCTTCGGGGGATGCTGCACGACATCCTCTCCGAAAAAAGCCTGTCCAACAGGGGATTGTTCGATCCGAAGAGCGTGCATCAACTCATCGCGGACAACGAATCGGGAAAAGTCGATGCGGCATATATTCTACTCTCGCTCATGAGCATCGAGATATGGTGTCGCGCCTTCCTGGATAGCAACGGACGTTACGCTTGAAGCAGATCCTGCAAAGCCTGCAAACCGGAATGACCGAAGTCGCTGAGGTGCCGTGCCCGGCAGTGCGCCGCGGAGAGGTGCTCATTCGCTCGACGCGTTCACTTGTATCCGTGGGCACAGAGAGAATGCTGGTCGAATTTGGAAAGGCGGGCTGGCTTCAGAAGGCGCGCCAGCAGCCCGAAAAAGTCCAGGTCGTTCTCGACAAGGTGAAGACCGACGGACTCGCGCCGACGATGGAAGCCGTGTTCAACAAGCTTGGCCAACCGGTGCCGCTGGGCTATTGCAATGTCGGCGTGGTTCTCGAGTTGGGGCCGGGCGCGAGCGGAGTCGGTGTCGGCGAGCGCGTCGTCTCAAACGGAAAACACGCGGAAGTGGTGTCCGTTCCCTCCAATCTCTGCGTCGGCATTCCTGCCAAGGTGACGGACGACGAGGCGTCGTTCACTGTTGTGGGCGCGATTGGGCTGCAGGGAATTCGGCTCGCCCGACCGACGCTGGGCGAAGCGGTCGTGGTAGTTGGCCTCGGCCTGATCGGACTCATTACCGTCCAGCTTTTGCGCGCAAACGGCTGTCGAGTCCTCGGCGTTGACTACGATGAAGCAAAGCTCGAGCTGGCGCGGAAGTTCGGCGCCGAGGTGGTAAACCTTGCCGCCGGAGAAGATCCGGTTGCTTCCGGGCAATCGTTCTCAAGGGGCAGAGGAGTGGACGCCGTCATCATTACCGCAGCCACGAAGAGCAGCGAGCCGGTGCATCAAGCGGCGTTGATGTGCAGGAAGCGCGGGAGGATTATCCTCGTCGGCACCGCGGGCCTCGAGCTCTCGCGCACGGATTTTTATGAGAAGGAGCTGACGTTCCAGGTCTCGTGTTCCTACGGCCCCGGCCGATACGACGCAAGCTACGAAGAGCGCGGAGTGGATTACCCCGTTGGTTTTGTGAGGTGGACCGAGCAGAGGAACTTCGAGGCGGTGTTGGACATGATGGCTGATGGCCGCCTCGACGTGAAGCCGCTTGTCTCGCACCGCTTCGACATTGCGGAAGCGGAGCAGGCGTACGGGCTTGTCGCCGGCAACGGAAGCATGAATCCGCTGGGAATTGTTCTCCGTTACCCGTCACCGGGGGGGCCGGATGAAGAGATGCTGCTGCGACGCTCAGTGGCGATTCGGCTCAATGCTTCTCTTCGCTCCGCGTCCAAGGCCGATCGCCGCGAACCCGTCGTCGCTTTTATCGGTTCCGGCAACTACGCGACGGCAGTGCTGATCCCGGCATTCAAGGAGGCCGGCGCGAGCTTGAAGAGTGTCGTCTCAAGCACCGGAGTGAGC
>JACDDZ010000355.1 GCA_013816695.1 Gemmatimonadaceae bacterium | reverse complement strand
CTCGCATCCAGCTGTACAATTCCGTCTGCGTTGGGGAGCCCGCCCAGTCCCACTGACTGGTCATCCGGGTCGAGTTCCTGGATGTTTACACCCGCAATGATTGCGTCCAGGGGATCGGAGTTTTCAGTTATCATCTTCCGCGCGACTGCGACCCCGCGAATTCCATTTGCCGATGCAATGACAACCGGACGCAATCCGCGCAGTGCCGGTGACGCTCCCTGATTCTCTCCCGGAAGGGCCGATGCGGGAATGCATCCCGTCAGCGCCGCGCCGATGGCAGCTCCGCCTGCAGTAGTCAGGAATTCCCTCCTGTTTTGCATAAGTCCTCGTTCTCTGGATTGGCTTAATGAAGCGTCAATGAAATCGTAATCCGGACCTAACGGGGCGAACCGGATTTGACGGATATGTTTCGCCACGAACTCCACCGGAAGGGGCGTTATGAAAAAACTCTTTGACGAAAAACTTGCGCGCGAATCGCGCGGGCTGCGGATGGTCAGGCAAAGCATCCTCGCCGTCGCAGCCGTGCACTTCGCGCTTGCGGCGATGTCGGGCTACCGAGCGTGGGTGCAGGTGCAGGATCTTCGCATTCACCTGGCAGATGAAATTCTGGGGCCGGGCTCGCGAATCGAGGTCGACGTAAAGACCTCCGGCCGGAATCCGGTCACGGTCGCACTGGAAGCAGTGCAAGGCAAATCGGTTCTGGCGCTCGCGTCGGTGATTGCTCCCGACAACGGGAATGGCTTCTATGACCCGCGATCACAGCGACGAAAGTTTATTGCCGTGATGACGCCGACAATTCTCAAGCAACTTGTTAACGGGCAGTTGCTGCTGCGCGCTAGAGCTGAGGGCCGTTCACAATTTCTTCGGATTCCGCCTCCGACGGTCGTTGTGCAATCCACTTTCCTGTCCCTGACCGAAGCTACGCACGCCGATGTCGCACGGGCAGATGACGATACAATGTGTATTGCAGCGAAAATCGGGCTGCCCTGCGGGTAGCTATTCGAGTTCTACCAGCCGCGCTCCCTTCTCCACCGCCGTTCCCGGCTGAGCCAGAATAGTCTTTACCCGTCCTCCGGACGAACTTCGCAGCTCGTTCTCCATTTTCATCGCTTCCATTACAACAACTCCCTGTCCCGGCTGGACTTCGTCACCAACCTGGACGTTCACGCGAACGATAAGTCCCGGCATCGGCGCGATAATCGGCGCAGGTCCTGTCGGCTTGTCCTTGTCACCTGAAAGCTCGCGTATCGTTTTGGACCGCTCGTCCAACGCTTCCACGTCGAACCGGTAACCGCCAACCCAGAGCGCGTAACAGCCCTTGCCGCGCTCGCGATCCCGCTTCACGAGAACGCGATGAACCTCGGTTCCGATCGTCACCATGTGAACCGGCGTTCCACTCACGTCCTCGACATGCGCCTTAATCAACTCATTGCCCAGGCGGACACCGTCACCGTCAATGTTTACAACGACCTCCTCGTTTCCTACCTGGACGAAGTATTTCATGCTGTCGGCACCAGCTCACACACAGTCTCCACATGTGCAGTCTGGGGAAACATGTCGAAGCAGTTCATGGCTGCGACTTCATAGCCCGGCATCCGCGCAACATCCCGCGCGAGCGTGGCCGGATTGCAGCTTGTGTAAATCACGCGCCCGGGTTTCTGCTCCGCATTCTCGAGAATTGCGGGAACTCCTTCGTCCAAACCGGTTCGGGGAGGATTCAACAGCACCACATCGGCCGGAAGCTCACCCATCAGGATGTCCTCGACACGCCCTGTGATTGCGGTTGACCCGTCAGGCATATGCCGGCTGCTCCACTCGGATGCGTCGGCATCCAGCTCTATGGCAGTGACGCGAATCCCGCAATTCGCCAACGCGATCGCTATCTCGCCGCTCCCCGAATAGCCGTCCACCAGAGTCGCCGGGCCTGCGGTTCTCGCTGCGGCAAGCACATGGTCGCTGAGCAGTGCCGCAGCGGATGGATTTACCTGGGTGAAAGAAGCAAGCGGTTCTGCATGCGTGCGTCTGTCGATCACCAGCTGGCGTCGGCCATCAACAGGCTCCCACCAGATCGCAATCAGTGATTTCATCGTGTCGGCGAATTCACCAATGCCATTCCACGATGACCCGCCGAGCACAACGAACGCGACTCCCTGCTCGCTCACACGTACCATACCGCGAAGGTCGGGATCGTCGGTTGGCAGGAGGTCGAGGTGCTGCTTTATCTCGAGCCATGCGTCTACAACCCGCGTGTCGGTAATTGGACACTGCCGAAGATCGAAGACCTCCGCGG
>JACDDZ010000354.1 GCA_013816695.1 Gemmatimonadaceae bacterium | reverse complement strand
ACGGCGGAGCTCCACTGCTTGGTGTTCAGGGTGTCAGCATCATCGCACATGGCAACGCCAATCCGCAGGCTCTCAAGAATGCGCTGAAAGTTGCAGTCCGATCAGTAGAGACCAACATGAACGACCTCATAGGAAAGAGACTCGCAGAGTCAGCCGCAACCCGGCATCCCGCATGAAGCGCCCAGTCGCGTATCTCGCCGGCACGGGTCGCGGCCTACCCGCGACCATCATGACCAATCACGATTTCGCCGCGATTGGGATCGAGACGTCACACGAATGGATCTTCGAGCGCTCGGGCATTGTGGAGCGTCGCATCGCAAAAAATGGTGAGACCACAGCAATGCTGGCATCCGAGGCGGCTCGCCAGGCCATGAAGAAGGCCGACGTTCATGCGGGTGACATCGACACCATCATTCTCAGCACCGCCACTCCGGACAGGCTTCTTCCGTCGACTGCGGTAGACGTCCAGGCTGAGCTTGGCGCGACGCGCGCAGCAGCATTCGACGTCCAGGCAGCATGCACAGGCTGGTTGTACGGAATGATCGTCGCCGAGGGCATGATGACCTCGGGTGCGGCTGAAACGATCCTTGTGATCGGCGCCGAAAAAATGAGCTCCATTGTGGACTGGAAGGACCGATCCACCTGTGTGCTGTTCGGCGATGGCGCAGGCGCTGTCGTGCTCAAGCGCGCCGAGTCAACGAAGGGTATTCTCTCATCGTTCATGCGGAGTGACGGGAAGCTTGCCGATCTTCTGCACAGACCTAGCGGTGGTGCGACGGTTCCGATGACCGAAGCTATTCTCGCCGACCGCAGCCATTTTGTGCAGATGGCGGGAAGAGAAGTGTTCAAGCATGCAGTGCGCTCGATGTCTGAAGCTGCTGACCGCGCCCTCGACGCTGCAAAGCTGACCGGCGAAGACATCGATCTTCTCATCCCGCACCAGGCCAATGTTCGCATCATCGAAGCAACCGCGAAGCATGCGGGAATTCCGATGGACAAGGTTTATGTGAATGTCGACCGTTTCGGAAATACATCATCAGCGTCCATTCCGATCGCGATCGACGAAGCGATCGAGCGCGGACGCATCAAGCCTGGCTCGACAGTTCTTTTCGTAGCATTTGGAGCGGGATTTACATGGGCCTCGATGATCGTCCGCTTCTAGATGGATATCGTGCTACTCTTCCCCGGCCAGGGCTCACAAAAACCGGGGATGGCGAGGGAGCTTGTGGAAACGTTTCCGGAAGCACGAGACGTTTTTGAATCCGTTGACTCGGCGCTTGGAACTCCTCTGAGCACGCTCTGCTTCAATGGCCCGGCCGAAGAGCTGACTGCGACTCACAATGCTCAGCCTGCGCTGCTGACCCACGGCGCCGCCGTATGGGCAGTCGTCAAGGAAAAGATCGGAAGCCATGTACGCGCTGCCGCCGGCCATTCACTTGGCGAATTCACCGCATATCACGCGGCAGGAAGCCTGTCACTTGAAAAGGCAGCACAGCTCGTTCGGAAGCGCGGACAGCTTATGCACGAAGCCGGCATCGCACGACCGGGAACTATGGCAGCACTGCTCGGCACGATGTCCGACACAGTCGATTCGATGTGCGAGAAGGTATCCCGAGACGAAGGGATTGTCGTGCCCGCCAACTATAACTCGCCTGAGCAGATTGTCGTGTCTGGAGAGGTAAACGCCGTAGAGCGTGTGATGGAGCTGGCGAAAGAATCGGGTGCGAAACGCGCAATCCGTCTCCCTGTCGCTGGAGCGTTTCACTCCCCATTGATGGCGCCAGCCGCTGAAGGACTTCGTGATGCGCTTTCAGCATCAGCCATCGGCGAGCCTGTGTTCCCTGTGTATTCGAATGTCACAGCAGACGCAATCACTTCGGGAAAGGAAGCTGGCGAGCTGCTGGTGAGGCAGCTCACCAGTCCAGTGCGCTGGGTAGACCTGATTCGGAATATGGCAGCCGCGCTGCCGGACGCCCTGTATGTCGAGATGGGACCTGGCAGCGTGCTGACGGGACTACTCCCGCGAATCGTTCCCGGTCTGCGCGCTCAGGCATGCGGCACTCCTGCCGACGTAGAGAAACTTCTAGCACAGGTAGCCTGATGAAAATCGACCTGACCGGAAAAAACGCTCTCGTAACAGGTGGCACTCGGGGTATTGGCCGATCCATCGCTGAGATGCTGGCCGAATGTGGGGCTCAGGTGGCCATCACCGGTCGCGACGTCGGAAAGGCTCAGGAAATTGCGAAAGAGATTTCCGGAAACGCGCAGGGATTCGGAGCCGAGCTGTCCGACACGGC
>JACDDZ010000048.1 GCA_013816695.1 Gemmatimonadaceae bacterium | reverse complement strand
TCCGCAAGCGTAAACCATCTCGCTCCGGCGGTGACGGCTGTTTGGAAAAGCCTCGTAATGAATTCCGGACGTGAACGAGTGGAATCTTCAGCGATTACTTCAACCTCTGCGCACTTGTTTCGCGCCATTCGCACCATACGCGGAAGCAGCTCCAGCGCCTCCATATCATTAATTCGGAGTTTGCTGTACATGTGGAGGTCACTCGCCGGCATGACCAGCGTGATCCGCGGATGCTCCGCATCGCGCACACCTACAATCGCAGCCTCCACGTCTTCCGTGGTGGTGCGCCCGAAAGCCGCGATGCGGCAGGTCCGACAGAGCCGCGAAATCTCCGCCACTGATGCGGCGTCTTTTTCCGACGACGCAGGGAACCCGGCCTCGATGGTATCAACGCCAAGACTCTGAAGTTCCAGTGCAATTTCCACCTTTTGTGACGGGTGCATCGCCGCCCCGGGCGCCTGCTCACCGTCGCGCAGTGTCGTATCGTAGATCTCGATCAGCTTCAAGCTATTTCCCTCGCATTGCGCGAGTAATGGTCGCACGGGGAATGAGAGTCACTTCGATGCGTTCTGTAACTGGTGCGATTTCATAATCCAGCCCGACGCCTGCCGCGACTGCCGCCGCAACTACCGGAAAACCAGCCGCGTGAGAGGCGACTGCGCTCCCGCTCATCCGGGGATTTACTTCGAGCAGTGCGGGGCGGCCTTCCCTGTCGGTCATCAAATCGATGTCGTGCAATCCATCCAGTCCGAATGCTCCCGCGAGCGAAATGCAATACTCCCTGATCTCCACCTCGGGCCTGAGGATATTGCCGGCGAACGGAATCCCCGCCGGGTTAACGCGCTCGCGCACGAAAGCATGCTTCGCCTTGCCGGAAACCGCGAAAACATCGACATCGTATGCGGGCGCCCTGAGCGCTGGCATCACCATGAGTGATCCATCCGCGAACCATGCATCCATATCTGAATCGGATGGCCTTACTTCGTAACGTGACTCTCGTGCGCCACCGCCCATCCAGGCCGGCAAGGGATCACCTGTGCCTACGAGAATTCGCAGCCCGCGGCCTCCGCGTCCGGCTGTCGGCTTGCACACCACGGACTGCTCAGGATATCCAAACTCCGTAAGCGCGAATTTGAGCTCCGCGAAGGAAGTAACAATTCTCCTTTGGGGGACGACAATACCGGCCGACTCTGCGGTGCGATAAGTCGCTTCCTTGTCCTTGATCAGCTCGAGCACGGCTGGCGGACTCGTCATCAACGCTGCTCCCGCCGCTAGCAGTTCTTCGCGGGCGCGTGAGAGGACGAACGCTTCCTGGTCCGATCCGGGAAGAACGACGTTAACCCTTTGCTGCTTGACGATGCGCGCGATGTTTTCCACGTAGTCGGGTGCATCTGCCCAAGGCACCTGAAAAAAGGAATCAACATATGGTCTGCCCGCGGCGGTCTCACACGCATCCACGCCTACAAGCCAATCCACTAGATCGCGCTCTGCCCGCAAGTGCACGAGCAGGTCGGGCCCCAGCGTACCTCCCACACATGTCATGAGCACGCGGGCAGTCGGACCAGTTGTCACTGGATATCTTCCTGGGTGATGGGCTCGTAAGCCGCGATGTCGCGCGCGGCTAAACGGCCGGGAATCGTGGACAAGGCTTCAGGCGGCAGTCCTTTTTCACCAGCCACTCGCATGACCCCGAGATCCGAGGCCTCGATTTGTTTGTCCTTGGGAATGTCCCGGGCCGCCGCGAGTCCACGAAGGTTCCTGCGCGCAACCTGACGTACCGCCTCAGGCACATCCTTTATCTCGGATCCGAGCATCTGCTCGGCGGTTCGGACGGTTTCGACCATTCTTGAAAACTCGGTCGGATTGAGCGAGACGCGATGGTCAAACCCTGGCCGGGTCGGATCCAGCGAAAAATGCTTCTCAATCATCATTGCGCCCGCCGCAACCGCAATCGCTGGAGCGAGGTAACCATCCGAGTGATCAGACAAACCCACGGGCACGTTGAATTCGGATAACATTGACCTGATGGATCGGAGATTGAGAAGTTCCGGCGGAGCAGGATACAGTGAAGTGCATTGAAAAAGTCCGATGTGACGAGCGCCCGATTTCCGGGCGATTTCAACGGCCCTGGCTGCATCTTTCATGGAAGACATTCCGGTGGACAGCAACAGCGATAGTCCGGTTTCCGAGAGCCGCTGAATAAGGGGCAGGTGAGTTAGCAGGCCGCTGGAAACTTTCCATGCTGCTGGCTCCAAAGTTCCAACAAATTCCGCTGATACGAAATCGCCGCAGGTCGAAAAGCATTCCATCCCGAGCTCGCGAGCCCTCCCAAAAGCGGCCGCCGTCTCCGCGGGCTTCAGCTCTGAACGGCTGAAAACTGCAAACGATTCCGTGTCTGGCGCGTAATTCTCGCTCGCCCGAACTGTGATTAGTTTTACCGCGTCGGCGCCGGAACGGGCAGCTGCCTCGACGAGCCGAATACACGTCTCGAAATCGCCTTCGTGATTGATTCCGATCTCGGCGATGATGACCACCGGAAGCCCCGGACCGATCCATTTTCTTCCAAATGGGATAGGATGGATTCTGGAAATCATGTCCGCGCTCCCTTCGCATTCAGCCAGCAATGCATTGTTACTTCTTCATATGCCGACATGAACTGTGCTCGAGTGTGCAGCCCTGCCGAAACAAAATTCTTGGTTGAATAGGTCGACTCGATAAACTGCGCGCCGCCATATCCAAGTAGTGCCAGCGTTCCGTTAAATAATCTTCGGCCGAGTGCGCGCCCTCGCGCGTCAGGATCGATCGCAAGAGCCCTCAGGCTTCCGAACTGCAAACCCAGAGCATTCGATAGGTCGGGGGAGAAGCGAAAAATGAAATAGCCGAGCGGCGTCCCCTCAGGTGCAATCACAGCCACTGGTTCTCCCCGCTTCCATGCACTCTCGACCCATTTCGCGTACATTCGCGCAACTCGTTCCTGATCAAGCTGCCCATCCAGCTGGTAATGACCCGAAGGAAACTGGCCACGAACCGCAATGCGCTTTACGGCCTCGATGTCTTCTTCAGCCATTAGCCTGACATCCGGATCCCCCTGAAGGTGAGCAGGCCCAACTTTGACAATGGGCGACACCTCGGTCTCGTAATACCGAAAGCCATGTTTTTCCAGCGAGTGAATCGAGAACAAGTCGAAACCGGATACCCGCGTAACGACCATTCCAACCCCTTCGCTCTGGAAATGCTCCATGCAATCCCGAAGCGTTTGTTCCTGCGCAGCATTTGCCCCGGAACCTTCACCTCGCGCCAGCACATGAAGGAAGCCAAGCTTGAAGCCATAATGCTCGAGATCCCATGCAGAAATCCGGCATCCGAGGAGAGACCCGTTTTTCTCAATTCCCGCAAGATGAAAGGTCCATTCCGAATCGTCCGCCAAATCACGTAGGCGCGCTCTCGCATATTCCTGCCAGGCATCCGGCCTGGACGCCGGATAATTCCGATAGCGGTCAAAACCGTGCGCGGGCAAAAGGTGCATGAGAGTTTCGTCTAAGGTATTCGCTACTTCTTTTCTCCCGTTCCCGCCCTGAAGACGTTGAACAGTCAATCGTTCACCGTTGTAAAACCGAGAATATGATCCACAATACGGCTGGTCCCCAAGCCATCTATGAGACTCTGTCCCGCAATTGTCTGCGCCCGCCGTATCTCCTGGTTCTCGAGCATTTCGGTCAGTGCGTCGGCAATGCCGCGGGCGGTCAACTGCTCTGCGGAACCGAGATTACGGGTGACGCCAGAATCTGCGAACGTTTCTCCAATCTTCCGCTGGTTCTCCGCCAGCACGAGCGAGAGTGAGGGTACGCCAAGAAACGCAATCTCGAGCAGCGTTCCTCCCGAAGCGCACACAGCAATATCCGACCAGGCCATCAGCGCTGACATGTCCGGTGGATCGACAATACACTCGATGTGTTGACTAGCGGACGAACATTTTTCAAGCAGCTCACCTTTCCCGGTGTTCGCGGGGCCGATGACCACTCGTGCTTGCACCCGGCGGCTGGTCAGCTCCAATGCTTCAATGACCATCGCAGTCCGGTTAAGCCGGTCGCTGCCCCCAAGCGTGACGAGAATTCTCGGGGGCTCGGAAAGGTCGCTGCCGGTTTTTCGCGACTGCAGCATGAACTCGCTTCGCAACGGCGCGAAAGCAGGTCCAACCAAAGATTCTACCGCAATCCCACGGTATTCCGTACGATCAGCCGATGGGCTGCTGTTGACGACGACGTGGGCGTGACTTGCCTGCGACCCGTTGTCGTCCATAACGATGAGCGTCGCGCCGCTTTGCCGGATTGCGCGGCGATACTCCTCATCAAAGCCATACCCGTCAAGCAAAACACATGGGGTTTGGCTCTCCCCTATCATGCGGAGCAAACGGTCAAGATCCTCAGGGTCGGGATGCGCTGCAAACCCTGTCTCGATGCGTGAAGCGCGCCGACGAATCGCCGTGGGCACGGACTCCAGGGAACCGCTCGTAACAAGAGCAAATTGCAAATCCCGCCTATGCCACTCTTCTGCAACTGCGGCGCTTCGTTTTGCGTGGCCGCTGCCAATGGCAGCGTTCGCGTCTGCGCGCACAATCAGGAGGGGGCGAGTCTCGGTCCCCGCCCGGGAGCTTCTCAATCGATGCGTCGGCCGAGAACGAATGCTTCGGCGGCATCTACACCAACCGTCGCACCGCGCCAATGCGCAAGGTGCGTCACTCCACGGACTGACCGTGGATGCGGCCATTCCCTCATCTCCACGGAATACTCGTTCAGTGCGGCAATCTTGCGATCGAGATTCTTTGAAATGTCAACATACCAATTGGGCGCAAATGCAGGAGCGGCGCCGGGCACATGCCACTCGGTGCTCGATGGCACCTCGAACATGAGTATTGTCCTGACGTCCATCCCTGCCTGGGGGCGGCACGCGGTGACAACCGCAGCAGAGAGCCGCTGGTGGTCAACGTTCAGATCCCCAGCGTGATGCGTCAAAATCAGTTCAGGAGAATACTTGTTAACGAGACTCTCGACGGCCTGCGCTATGTCCAGCATCGGTATGGAGTCCATGCGATTATCTGGAAACTCTCCGAACGACACCGACTTCACTCCGAGCTGCGCGCACGCTCTTCTGGCTGCGTCCCTGCGCGCCACCAGCTGCTGCGCATGCTCGTCCTTTTGCGCCGAACGGGAAAACACGCCGTCGGCCATGAACGCTACATGAACTGAAGCATGCTGCTCCACTAGCTTCGCGATCGTGCCTCCACACCCGAGCGCCTCATCATCGGGGTGCGCCGCCACTACGAGAGCACTTTCAACAGTGAGCTGCTTATTCATGCAAGAATTTCCCGTATAGGTCCGGAAGACGGTCCTGTCTTGTGGAGAAGCTTTTTCTGAATTCGTCAAGCGCTTGGCGCGTCATATCGTAGACGTCAATGTCGCCGGCGGTAGAAACCGGCGACAATGCCACCCCATTGGGATCGATCACCATCGAGCTGCTCACATACTCTACGCCGTTCCCATCTGTGCCAGTACGATTCACACCGACGACATAAACCTGGTTTTCGATGGCGCGCGCACGCAGCAGCGTCACCCAATGGTCCAGACGCCGCCTGGGCCAGTTTGCAATGTTAATGAGGACATCAGCCTTGTCAGCAAGCGCCGCAAACAGCTCGGGGAATCGCAGATCATAGCATATGGAAAGCCCGAGTGTGAACTCGGTCAGCGCCAATGTCGCCAGATGCTCACCTCTCGAAAAAAACCGGTCTTCGCCGGCAAAGGAAAACGGGTGGATCTTCGCATAGAGAACGCGTTGCATCCCGTCCGGTGCAAACCCGACCAGGTTATTTGTCGCGGTCTCACCCGAGCGAAACACAACACCGGCAAGAAGCCAGATCTTCTCCGCAGCAGCAATCTGCGCCAGAGCCTTCACACTTGGTGAGTTCTCGGCCGTTTCTGCAGAGTAACCGGTGTTCATCGTGAATCCCGTAAGCGTCATCTCGGGAAACACGACCAGCTCCGCGCCAAGTCCGGCGGCGCTATTCGCCAGAGCCGATACGCGCTCCAGGTTGAGCTCCTTGTTTTCCCAGGCCTGATCCATCGAAGCCAGCGCAATTCTCATGAGCGCGGAGACCGGCGTGTCAGAGCGTCTTGCGGAAAACCGCTCTCGTGGGTTCGCCGACAAGATACTTGTCGTAACCTTCCGAAAGAGCGCGACGATACACTTGAAGCGATTCCGTGACTGCGCTTACAAACTGTTGGGTGTCGAGATCAGTGTGCGAAGGAGTCGGAGCGAAAATTCCCTGGAACAATATTCCTCGGCGAATCATCTCCTGCATGAACAGCGTCCTGAATCCTGCAGATGGCTGACCCTTTCCGTCCCTGAAAACGAAAGCGGGCAGCCATTCGGCAGGAAGTACCTGAATGCAGTCGCCAAGGCCGGCAGCGGTGAACGCGCGCTCACACTCCGCGATGATTTTCCTGCCCATCGCGTGATTCGTGGCGATGACATTTCCTGCCTCGAACACGTCAATAGTTGCGAGGGCAGCGGCCATCGCGTGCGTCTCGGCGCCATGCGTGGTGGAGATGAGAAAAACCTTTTCTGCACCCTTGTTTCGAATTCCGCCCAGCTCCATCACTTCCTTTGTTCCGGTCAGCGCGCAGAATGCAAAACCATTTGCGATTCCCTTCCCCCACGTCGCCATGTCGGCCGGCAGGTTGTATTTCGTTATCGATCCCGGAAGCGCTGTCTTGAATCCCGATACCATCTCATCGATGATGAAGAGCGCGCCATGCGCATGCGCCAGATCAATTGCCTGCCTGAGGAACTCACCGGGGTTTGCGCCGCACGGACAATCCACCGTGCAGGTGCTCTTCTCCGGCTCAGTCATGATGCACGCAATCTCGTTCGGATACTGCTTGAAAATGGCCTTCAGCGACTCGATGTCGCACGCCTTGAATTTTACGGATAGGTTCCCGAACTCTTCAGGAATACCCTTGTTCACCACAGTCGACCCGATAAACCAGTCGTCGTAGCTGTAGAAAGGATGGTTGCCGGGGAAACCGACAAGCTTCCGTCCCGTGGCCGCGCGGGCCAGCTTCACAGCCGCGGTTGTCACAGTGGATCCGTTCTTTGCGAACTTGACCATGTCATGCTGCGGTACCAGCGCCACAAAACGCTGCGCCATTTCGAGCTCCAGTACGGATGGCCGCTGGAAATTGACGCCCCGGTCCAGTTCGCGTTTGACTCGGTCCAAGACGGGCTTGTACGCATGGCCGAGGCTGACTGAGGTAAGCCCCATCGAACAGTCCAGGTACTCGTTGCCGTCAATGTCCCACACCCTCGCGCCGAGACCATGGTCAATAGCGGCGGGAGACAGCGAAGGAAACTGATCGTCGCCCTTGGAATACGTGTGCGATCCACCCGGCACCAGGTCATGAATCCTGGCGCGAAATTCCTGCGATTTATGGAAGTTATTTATTTGGTTCATAACCCTGCGACAGATGAATGATTATTACCGGCAAGGCATCAATGGGCTGGAGCCGCAGATAACGATTCAATAAAAGGGAGAACTTCGAGGACCGGGATTCGCGGCGCGAATTCGGCAAACCTCTCATAGACGGCCCTGCACAACACCAGATCTTCAGGCGTATCAACGGTGAGCCGCAGCTCCGGCCTTCGCAGCCGCTCTGGCGGATACTCCGTTATGATGCGGAAATCCGTGGCATTCTGCCGAATGTACAGCGAACAGAGCTCCGACCTGTGTGTCTCGTTGCCCTTTGCGTGTGCCTCCTCGAGCGCTCTCAACGAGATAATCTGGAAACCGCATCCATCTACGATATCGTCAAGGAATGTCGCATCTGCACTTTCCTGCTGATGGCGCCGCCACATCCCCTCGGCGGCCTCGAAGTACAGGAAGGGTGATTCACTCGTCGCACGAAAGATGTCTGTGGCACCAGCGAGCCGGCCGCACTTGATTAGTCTGGACAACACATCGATACCGTCACCAACGATATATCGAAGCCCGAGCTCCGCGGCCACGTCCTTGAATATTTCATTATGACTCCCTTCCGCAATTCCAAGCACTATCTCATCCACCGCCGGAATCGTGCGGATGCAGTTCACGAGGTTGTCGAGAATGCGGACATTCTGTTTAACATCGAGGTTCTGAAGCGGCTTTCCATAAAGCCGGGAGCCGTTGTTGCGGCATGCAATTGCAGCCACGAGCCTTCGCGTCATGCTCAATAGTCCGAAAGTATCAGCTGAGCGCCGGCCAGGCGCCCGGATTTATCAATGAAGTGTCAGCGCTTCTTAATCCGTCAGGCGGTGCAACATAAGAATGGTCCGACGCGGCCAGGATTTCCTTCAGCTGCCTGAGACTGTCGATCCCTACGATCACTTTGTGAATCTCGGGAAAGGAAAGAGCAAAACTCAGACATGCTTCGAGGGCCGTTAATCCACTGTCAGCAAGCCAACTGTCATAGTGGTCCCAAAGGCCGACCCATCTGCCAAATTTCGCCGGGCGCTCACTGTTCTTCATCAGGAGAAGTCCCTGCAGGAACACCGACCTTACATGAAGCTCCGCGCCGCTAGCGGAAATTCGCTGCATCCATCCGGTGTCCTCGAGGCGTCGGTCGAGCAAGTTGAACGGAGCCTGCACAATATCCATTGGATGCGACTCCATGATTTCGTCCAGCTCACTCGGATCGTAAATGGAAATCCCGATCGCCCGAACTATTCCCAGCTCCTTGAGACGGGTCATGGCTGAATAAAGCTCGGGTCCTCGATCCTCGAGAAGTTCGCTTGGGCGGTGCAGCAGAAAACCGTACAAGCATTCAACACGAAGGCGCGTTAGTGACTCCCGCGCAACCTCTTCGACCCAGGCCTGGATGTCGCGGCAGCCACGCGGGATGGCGGGAAGTTTTGAAACCAGCTCCCATCCCTTGACCCCGATATCGCCGAGTCGTGTTTCGCTTTCGCCGTATCCTGCAGCGGTGTCAATGGTATGAATGCCCGCAGAAGATGCAAACGCCAGAATCCCGGCAGCTTCGTCACGCGATACTTGTCCGCGCACATTTGCAACACCATAAGCCAAACCGAACTGCGCCGTCCCGATTGCAAGCCGATCAGAACTTGCCATTCATACCGCTGACGCAGTTTCCGTCAAAAGATCGTCTGGTGGCCTATGGGCGCCTTCATTCTCTGAACCACTTCGAGCTGCTGGGCGTCTGTCAGCCCTGGAAAAAGTGGAAGGCTCATGGCCTCGGAATAATACGCCTCGGCCTGGGGAAAATCTCTCCGGTCAAATCCCATCGCTTCGTAAAGCGGCTGCCGGTAAACGGGGATGTAGTGGAGATTTACCCCAACGCCCGCCGTTCGGAGTCGCTCGAATACTTCAGACTGACCAAGCTTTGCCCGGTCGCGTTTCAGGCGCACTATGTAGAGGTGCATCGCCGAATGGGAGTCAGGATGTTCCCATGGCGTCGTCACCCACAAATCAGCGAGCAACTCGTTGTATTTCTCGGCGAGCCCCCGCCGACGCTCGACGAACTCATCAAGCCGTGACAGCTGGCTTAGTCCGAGAGCCGCCTGGAATTCAGTCAGTCGATAGTTGAAACCCAGCTCCAGTTGTTGATAATACCAGGGACCGTCCGGGAGATGAGTCATTTCCGACGCAACACGGGTAATTCCGTGGCTGCGAAGCCGGGACAGGCGAGCCGCCAACTCGGGGCTGTTGGTAAGCGCCATCCCGCCTTCGCCCGTCGTGATGATCTTTACCGGGTGAAAACTGAAAATGCAGATGTCGCTGTAGTGGCAGCCGCCGATATGTTCGCCGCGATACTTGCCACCGACCGAATGAGATGCGTCCTCGACAACTTTGAAGCCGAACCGCTGGCTTAGCGCATGAATTCCTGCCATGTCGCAGGATTGGCCGCCGAGGTGCACGGCCGTGACTATCTTCGGCAGCCTACCGTCGCGCTCCGCGACAAGCAGCTTTTCGAGCAGGGCATCCACGCTCAGATTGTATGTGCGCGAATCGATGTCCACAAAGTCGATTTTCGCCCCGCAGTAGAGTGCAGCGTTCGACGTCGCCACGAATGTAACTGGCGTAGTCCACACGTAATCGCCTGGCTTCAATCCCAGAGCGAGATAAGCGATGTGCAAAGCGCTTGTCGCGCTGTTCGTTGCCACCGC
>JACDDZ010000047.1 GCA_013816695.1 Gemmatimonadaceae bacterium | reverse complement strand
AACCGCGCCTGTTGGGCATTCTATTCCGGGGTTTTAGATCGGCCCGGCATCGGATCCAGGATGGAAGCCGCAGCGATTGATTACGCATTCGGGGAGCTCGGCGTTGAGAAGTTGTGGTGTGAAGTACTAAGTACGAATCCGAAGGTGATCGCTCTTCACAGGAAAGTCGGGTTCGTAGTCGAGGGTGTGTTTCGTAACCATTACTTGATTGATGGTGCCTTTGCGGATGTTGTGCGGCTTGCACTATTCCGGGATACTTGGAATCGGTACCTGCGGGGACCGATGCAGGCGGTAGTAGAAGGGAAGCGAGTCATGGATCCAACCTCTCCAGGGCAATCGCACGAAACGACCATATTAGCGACGCGGGAGAGGATTGCTCTGTTCGGGGTTCTAAGTGGTGACGCCAACCCCATCCATGGGGATCCCGCAGCTGCGAAGGAGGCCGGATTTCCGTCGCCTATAGCACATGGAATGTTACTCGGCGCGCTCATCTCAGGAGTTTTTGGGACGGAGTTTCCCGGGCCGGGCACCATTTATCGGAAACAGGATCTTCATTTTGTCGCTCCAGTGTTTGAAGGTGAATCATTGTTGGCGCGAATTACTGTTTTGTCGAAGATTGGCCGTACCCTAATTGCGAACGTCGAGGTGCGCCGCTCTTCAGGAGACGAACTGGTAGCAGAGGGAGAGGCTGAGCTTCTAATACCACGAAACAGCTCTTGAGTCGTTCGTATCAATAATATTGGCGACAGGCCCATTGGACTCGGCTCCCCGCCTTTCGTCATCGCGGAGATGTCGGGGAATCACAATCAGTCGCTCGACCGGGCTCTCGCCATCGTAGACGCAGCGGCGAAGGCCGGCGCTCACGCGCTCAAGCTCCAGACATATACAGCGGACACGATGACTCTCGCCATTAACGAAGGAGAGTTCTTCATCAGCGATGAGGCCAGTCTATGGAAGGGAAAGAATCTTCACGATTTGTACGCGATGGCGTACACGCCGTGGGATTGGCACGAGCCAATAATGCGGCGAGCGAAAGAGAATGGGATGCTTTGCTTCAGCAGCCCGTTCGATGAGACGGCAGTCGATTTTCTGGAGTCGCTGGATGTTCCGGCGTACAAGATCGCCTCGTTCGAAAATGTCCATCTTCCCCTTATAAAAAAAGCGGCATCCACCGGAAAACCGGTGATCATCTCTACGGGTATGGCAACAGTTTCCGAAATTGACGATGCGGTGCGAACGGCGCGCGGGGCTGGGTGCCGGGACCTGGCGCTCTTGAAATGCACGAGTACGTATCCCGCAACGCCTGCAAACAGTAACGTCCTGACGATCCCACACCTCCGCACCCTGTTTGGTTGCGAGATCGGACTTTCTGATCATACGATGGGTATCGGCGCGTCGGTCGCGGCGGTGGCGCACGGCGCTACTGTAATCGAAAAGCATTTCACTCTGAGCAGGGCCGACGGCGGCGTTGACGGCGCTTTCTCTCTCGAGCCCGCGGAAATGGCTTCCCTAGTCGTCGAAACCGAGCGTGCGTGGCAGTCGCTTGGAGAGATCAACTACGGACCAAGCGAGGCCGAGGCGGCGTCACTCGTATTCCGCCGCTCCGTGTACGTGGCCCAAGACCTCGCTGCGGGGGACACACTCACGCGCGACAATCTGAGATGCGTTCGTCCGGGGCTGGGGCTCCCCCCGAAATTCTATGAGATGCTCCTCGGGCGGCGGGTGAAAGTCGCGGTCAGGAAAGGCACGCCAATGAGCTGGGATTTGCTCGGCTAGGTTGGTCGGGTAACAATGGAGCGCTACCTAATCACTACGGCGGACGAGCGCACGTGGAAGTTCGATCGGCCCGTGCTGTTTCTGGGAGAGTGGTGCCGCATCTTCGATCGGAAGCACGTCTGGTCGTCCATGGATGCCGCGGTGGCGGAACCCTTCGGTCTGGGCCCCGGAGAGAAGCTGCGGAACTTTGAGCGGGTGAAGCGATCCGCCAGCATGCTCCTCGACGATCTGATCGCGCCGCTCAATGCGTTTCATGGAACGGCGCGAAGCAGGCGCGAGTGGGAGATCATCCTCGGGCATTGGGTGATCCGCTATTCATCGCTTCTTTTCAACCGGTACCATACCATAGAGAAGGTGCTCGATCGTCATGAATTGAACGGCGCCGCAATTCGTGTCGGCGGTTATGAAAATCTCGCACGCCCGGACTCGCTCTCGTTCATCTGGGCGTGTGAGGACGACGAGTGGAATCACAGGATTTATTCGATGATTCTGCTCGAGCTGGGCCAGCAGAGGCTAGAGCCGCTTATGGAAGACTTTTCCCCTCTGAGACGCGCACCCGCTGATTTAGAAGAGCCCGGACGGTCAACGCTTCGTCGAGTGTTAGGAAAAGCAATGGCGACGGCTGCGCGACGCAACGACGCTTTCATCGTTACTCCTTACCTGCCTTCAGGGAAGCGGCTGGCTTTAGAGTTGAGTCTCGGACAGGCGCCGCAGCTGTGGGATCCAGTTCCAGCCCCGGTCGTGCCAGTTGACGAAAGTGCCCGTCGCCGTTTTAAGATCGATTTTTCACGCTACACGGGCTTCGAACAATCGCTCAGGGCGCACGTAAGCGATTTGATTCCCACCTGTTTTCTTGAAGGCTATTCTGACCTGGTCCGCCGGGCGGACGCAGTTCCCTGGCCGACTTCACCTAGATTCATTTACACCGCAAATAGCTTCGACACTGACGAGGTGTTCAAGGTATGGACTGCGGGGCTCGTGGCGCAGGGGGTTCCATACATCGCGGGTCAGCATGGGAATAACTACGGGACTCACGTTTGGTCTGGCGCCGACTTTTGGCCCGAGCGCAGCGCGACTGATGCCTTCGTGACGTGGGGTTGGAAGGACAACCGTAATCGGACTATGCCCGCGTTTATCTTCAAAACGGCAGGGATGCCGTCGCGCAGGGAATCGCCCAAGGGGCGGTTGCTCCTGATTGGCGTCTGCCTGCCGCATCGCCTAGACCCGCACGATAGCTACGCGGAATATGAAGTATACCAGGAGCAGCAGTTTCGCTTCGTCGAGACGCTTTCGGATAATGTCCGGGCCGAGCTAACCGTTCGGCTTCACGGTGAACATCGCCAACACCCTTGGCGTGACGAGCAGCGATGGTACGAACGAAGCCCCGACACACGACTCGAGCTTGGAACGGCACCCATCAAAACGTTGATCAACGACAGCCGCATCGTCGTCCATTCGTACGATTCGACCGGCATCTTGGAAACTTTGACGCTCAATGTGCCTACGCTTGCATTCTGGCAGGGGGGGTTCGAGCATCTGATTCCGAGTGCGAGAGAGTATTATGACGCCTTGCGGCGGGCCGGAATTGTGCACGAGACGCCGGAGTCGGCGGCGGCAGCCGCCTCGGCGTTTTGGGAGGACGTGGACGGTTGGTGGCAGAGGACGAACGTGCAGCAGGCACGCGTCAGATTTTGCCAGCGTTACGCGCGGACAGTAAAGCGGCCCGTCCGAACTCTTACGAAGTTGCTGATGACGCAGGCGGCCACTCTCACCAAGCCGCCGCGTTAGGAATTCGAAAATTCAACTGAAAACCCAATGACCGATGTAAACCCGCCGGCAGTGAGAATACTGGACTTGGGCTGCGGCAACAAGAAAAGGCCCGGGGCCGTGGGCGTAGACTTCAACGACCGCACGCAGGCGGACGTTGTGCATAACCTCAATGAGTTTCCTTACCCGTTTGAGAAAGGAACTTTCGACGAGGTCTACCTCGACAACACGCTAGAGCATCTCGACCAGCCGTTGCACGTAATGGAGGAGGTGTATAGGATAACCCGACCAGGCGCGCTTGTAAAAGTAATTGTACCGTACTTCCGATCCCCCTGGGCATTTCACGACCCCACGCACCAGCACTTTTTCACGGTGCACTCCTTCGCCTATTACGATCCGGACCACATTGTCTGCCAGCGCTACGATTATACGCTGGCAAGGTTCAAGGTGGAGAAGATCCGATTTAACGAGACCTACGGGAACCGGTGGACCAAACGCATAATGCTGTCGATCGCGCACCGCTGGCCAGCTCGCTACGAATACTACGTGAGCCACCTGTACGCACTAGATGAACTTGCGTTCTACCTGCGGCGCATCTGAGGATTTCTGTCCGGCGACGGTAAAGTTGTGATGCGCCTTTCCATTTGCATTCCGACGTACAACCGCTCCCATCACCTTGCCAACTGTCTGGAGTCCGTGCGCGTCAGCCGCGACCGGGCCGGCTGCGACGTCGAGGTTTGCGTTTCCGACAACGCCTCCACCGACGCTACTGAAGCAATCGTCCGCGCGATGCAGGAGCGGATGCCTATTGTATATCATCGCAACCCGAAGAACCTCGGAATTCCGCGCAATTTCCTGAATGTCGTGGAGATGGCCAGCGGGGAATTCGCCTGGCTGCTCGGCGATGACGATCTTCTCATGGCTCACTCGCTAGCCGAGATCTGCGCGCTTATCGAGGGCCATGCGGGCGTGGACTTTTTCTACGTCAATTCATTCCATCTGGACACGGAGTACGTCCTCTCCTTCCCGCAACCGTTTAACACGGCGAATCTGCCAGACGCGATGATGCCCTTTTCGTCCTGGCGCGGCGAAGGCGAACTGCCTTTCCTGAGACTCATCGATCCGAAGGTCTCATGGGATTTTCTCGGTGGGATGTTCCTTTCCGTCTTCCGCAGGAGCAAATGGCTCGAGCATGCTGGGGCGCTGAGTGCGTCAGCGCTCGCCGATTCACGCACGTTTTCGGAGTTCGACAACACGTTTCCTCATGTGAAGATTTTCGCCCGGGCCTTCTCGGATTCGAGGGCGTACTTTCACCCGAAACCATTGAGTGTCTGCCTGACCGGCGCTCGCGAGTGGGCGCCGATGTACCCGTTTGTTCGCAGCGTGCGGCTCGTAGAGGCCCTCGACGAATTCCGGCGGAATGGCTTATCCTTGCTGCGCTATCTAAGGTGCAGAAACTTTGCCCTCCGCACTTTAATGCCGGACCTTGCCAACATGACGCTGAACAAGGACATCTCCGGATACCGTTATGCTCACCCGGTGAAAGTCTTTATGCGAAACGTGCTTTACCCGAACTCCCTGCTCTCGGTGCCCTACTACTTCTTCCGTAAGCTTTCTTTCCGTTTCCTCCGGCCGAAACGCGGTACACGATGACTTCCTGGACCAAAGAGATTACCACCTGTGAGGTCTGCGGAAACGACCACCTCTACTCCGTGCTCGACCTGGGCGTGCACCCGATGTGCGACGACCTCGTGCCGGTTGGAGATTCGCGCGTTTGCGTGGAGTATCCCATCGAGATTCTCTTCTGCAACAGGTGCATCACCGCGCATCAGCGCTTCCAGGTACCCAAGCGCGAGCTCTTCCCGGTCTCCTATCATTATCGCTCGCGCTTCACAGCCGACGTACTCAAGGGAATGTCCGGCCTCACAGACGCCTGCGATGAACGATTCGGACCGCTCTCCGGAAAGACCGTGCTCGACATCGGGTGCAACGATGGAAGCCTCCTTGACTTCTTCCGCAGGAAGGGCGCGGTCACCATCGGGGTCGAACCGACCGGGGCCGCGAAGGACGCCGAGGAAAGCGGACACACCGTCTTCAACGGATTTCTTTCCGAGGATGTGGCCGGGCAGATCGTAGCAAAATTCGGCAAGCCCGATTTCATAACTTTCACCAACGTTTTTGCCCACATCGAGAACCTCGGCGAAGTTCTGGCCAGCCTGCGCATCCTAACAGGGCCCGCGACCATAATCGTCATCGAAAATCACTATCTGGGCTCCGTCCTCGACGGCAATCAGTTCGACACCTTTTATCACGAGCACCCTCGCACGTACAGCTACACATCGTTTGCCTGGATGGCACGCTCGCTCGATCTCGACCTGCTCGACGTCGAGTTCCCTTCAAGGTACGGCGGTAATATTCGCGTTTTCATCGGAAAGGCACGCGAAGGGGAGACACCATCTTTCGACAAGGCGGCGCTGACGGCCAGGGAGGCTGCGTTCGAGAGTTCGTTTGATAGCTTGCGATTGAACGTGAAGCGGTGGAATGAGAAGAAGGGAAGTATGATCGCCAATCTCGCGAAAAAAGATGGCCCGTTAAGAGCGAAGGCGTTTCCCGGCAGAGCGGCGATTCTCGTGAAGTTGCTGGGGCTCGATACGGAAACGATCGCCTCTGTTCACGAGAAGCCGGGATCGCTCAAGATCGGTCACTTCGTTCCCGGGACCAGAATTCCAATCCTCTCGGACGATCAGCTCTTCGCATATGAGGATCAGGGCCTCCCGCTGATAAACCTGGCCTGGCACATTCCGGGTGAGATTCGAGGATACCTGGCGGAACACGGCTATGCCGGTGAGATCGTGCAGATTCTTGAAGCCGGGGATTTCGGCTAGGACCAGTTTTGCGAACCATGACCCGGGAGGCGCCGGTTCCGTCCCACATCGCGGTCATCGGCGGTGGCCGCTGGGCGCGGGTACTTACGAAGGCGCTCTGCGGCCTCGTTCCGCCGTCAACCAGGATTACCGTTCATTCGGCGCGGAATGCGGCGGGAATGAAGGAGTGGGCCGATTCCAGCGTCGGCCTCGCCCAGGTCGAGGTTTTCCCTGATTGGCCCGTATTCACCGCTCCCTGCAATGCCGCGGGGATTGTGGTGAACGCCGCGCGGGATCACGTGGAATCCGCCGCTCGCTTAATTGAACATGGCGTTTCGACGCTTGTCGAGAAACCGGTGAGCACCGATCTCGGCGGATTGCAGGCGCTGATGAAAGTCGCGGAGGCAAAGGCAGTGCGCCTCGCGTCCGCGCATATTTTCGCGTTCGCGAAGTATCTGGACAACTTCGCTGAAGCGGTTCGCTCATCAGGTCGCGTGCTCGACGTCGAGATTCTCTGGGAAGATGCATCGCGGGAGATCAGGCACGGCGGCGAAAAGAGCTACGATCCGGGACTCCCGGTTTTCACCGACGTGCTTCCGCACCTGGTGTCGCTCCTCTCGCCGCTCACCGCTGGAGAGCCGGCGTTGGACGGAAATATCGAGATGGCGGACGGGGGAGCGTATGTGCGATTCGGACTCGAGTGGAGCGGCGCGCTGTGCAGAATCGCGCTGAAGCGAAACGGTGAGCGGCGCCAGCGCATACTCCGGGTCCAGACGGAGCGAGAGGTGTTGACGCTGGATTTTTCGGAAGAACCCGGAACGATTCGTGTAGGCGCGCTGGAAAAATTGGCCCACCCCGGCTGGAGCGAGAGAGACCGCCCGTCTGCGCAGATGCTCACGGCGTTTCTCGGTTGGGCGTCCGGCGGCCCCGCCGATTCGCGCCTCGGTCTGGAGAATGCACTCACCGCCTGTCGGCTGAGCGATGAGCTGATGACTCCCTATCGCGCAAAGCAGATTGAATGCACGATGGCAGCGCTGCTCTCCGGGCGCGCCGATGACCCGGATGTCCGTTACGCGCTTACCGAGCTCCTTCAATCTGCCGGACCGCTGCCCGTTGCGGCTCTTGAAGCACAGATTGAGTTTCTCGGAAAAGCTTTTCGCTCCACGCGGGGACCGGCTCGTGCCCATGAGATTGGCCGCGCGCCCAGCAGCGAAGTCGCGTTGCTGGAATTTGCCACTCGAAATCACATCGAAGATCAATGACGACAAATAATGCTGCCGTGGCACGCAACCGATGAAGGTCGTGATACTGTGCGGGGGTTTCGGTTCGCGCATTCGCGATGTCAACGAAACCATACCAAAGCCAATGATACCGATTGGCCCATACCCGATTTTGTGGCACGTCATGAAGCGATACGCGAAGTATGGCTTCAAGGATTTCATCCTCTGCCTCGGGTATAAAGGGGAGGTAATTCGCAGCTTTTTCCATAATTACGAGAGAAGCATGCAGGATTCCACGGTGACGCTCGGGGGCGGCGGAGTTGAGTTTCACGGAGGTCACGACGCAACCGACTGGCGCGTCACCCTCGCTGAAACGGGAGAGAAGGCACTCACCGGCGCCCGCGTGCGGAAAATCAGGAAGTACATCGGCGACGATGAAAATTTCTTCCTCACGTACGGGGACGGGGTAGGCGATGTGGACATTGACAAGCTTCTTGCGTTTCATCGCTCGCACGGAAAGGTTCTCACCGTTACGGCCGTCAGGCCGCCGGGACGGTTTGGCGAGCTGGTAGCTGATGCGAGCGGTCTCGTAACCGAGTTCAACGAGAAGCCGCAGGCCACAGCCGGACGGATCTCGGGGGGATTTTTCGTCTGCCGGCGGGAGCTGTTCGATTATCTGGACGAAAGGGAGGATCTGATCTTCGAGCGCGAGCCCATGAACACGCTCGTAGTAAAGCGCCAGATGAGCGTTTTCGAGCACAACGGATTCTGGCAGCCGATGGACACCAGCCGCGAGTACCAGCTTCTCAACGAGCTTTACGACGATCGTGAGGCCCCTTGGCTCCGCTGACCATGTTCGAGGCCCTGGATTCGTTCAGGGGAAAGCGTGTCGCCGTGACTGGCCATACCGGCTTCAAGGGTTCGTGGCTCACTTTCATTTTGACGGAGCTGGGTGCCGACGTGATGGGTTACGCGCTTCCCCCCGCGAGCGGCGGAGTGAGTCACTTCGATAAGCTGGGGCTCGCTCGACGCATCCGGCACGTGGTGGGCGATGTACGCGATCCCGCTGCGCTGTCCGCCGCCATCAGCTCCTTTAAGCCGGAGTATGTGTTTCATCTCGCTGCGCAGGCCCTCGTGCGTGAATCATACGACGATCCGTCGACGACGTTCTCGACGAACGTAATGGGATCGGTGAATCTCCTCGAGGCCGTGAGGAAATGCGATTCCGTCCGGTCGCTGGTCTTCGTGACATCGGACAAGTGTTACGAGAACGTCGAGTGGATCTGGGGCTATCGCGAGAACGATCAGCTCGGCGGCCGCGACCCGTACAGCGCTTCCAAGGGCGCGGCGGAGCTCGTGTTCGCCGCCTATTGGAATTCATATTTTTCCACACGCGAAATGTTTGGCGCGGCAACGGCACGGGCAGGGAACGTGATCGGGGGAGGAGACTGGGCAAAGGACCGGATCGTTCCGGACTGCGTCCGCGCCGCCCAGACGAAAACTCCGATCCGGCTTCGGAACCCCGGATCGACGCGGCCCTGGCAGCACGTACTGGAGCCGATCTCGGGCTACCTGCTCCTCGGCGCCGCGCTGCGTGATGATCCGGCCGCGTTCGGCGGCCCGTGGAATTTTGGTCCTTCCACCGCCGAAGTGCGCACTGTGCGGGATGTGGCGGAAGCTATCAGCGCGCACTTGGGCGGAGGGGGAGTAGAGATCGAGAGTGCCACGCGGGCCCATCACGAAGCGCGCCTTCTTCAGCTGAATTGTGACAAGGCGCATCAGCTGCTTGGCTGGTATCCGCGGTGGACGGCGGACAAGACAATCGATGCGACGGCGGAGTGGTACAGGACCGTGCTTCAGGGCGCCGTCGCGGAAACGGTGACCCGCTCACAGGTGCTGGACTATTTTCCGGAGCTGCAATGATCGAAGGAGTTAGCGTTACCCCGCTTAAGCAGATCTTCGACGAGCGGGGAAGGGTGATGCACATGCTGCGGGAAGACTCGCCCGGTTTCACCAGATTCGGCGAGATCTATTTCTCTTCGACTCACCCGGGCGCGATCAAGGCGTGGCATCTCCACAAGCGGATGACGCTCAACTACGCGGTCATTTACGGAGAGATCAAGCTCGTCCTCTATGACGATCGCGAGGGCAGCGCGACCCGCGGGGCCCTAGAGGAGATCTTCCTCTCCCCCGAGAATTACAATCTCGTGACAGTGCCGCCCCTCATATGGAATGGTTTCAAGGGCATCGGCGACAAGTCGGCAATTCTCGCGAACTGCGCCAACCTTCCGCACGATCCCGATGAGATCGAGCGGAAGTCGCCGTTCGATGACGGCATACCCTATGACTGGCAAATCCGTCATCGCTGAAGTGGAAGGGTCGCCGGAGAAGCCGGTTGTGCTGGTAACCGGCGCCTCCGGGCTCATCGGGGGTCGTTTGATCGAACATCTCACTGCGCGCGATGACGTCGCGATTCGCGCAGCGAGCCGCGTTGCGCGCAACTGGCCCAAGACAGTGGATGGCCGACTCGTTGATTATTCGCTTGCCGCGACGCTGAGCGAGGCGTGCCAAGGCGTGGACGCTGTCGTGAACCTGG
>JACDDZ010000046.1 GCA_013816695.1 Gemmatimonadaceae bacterium | reverse complement strand
TCGAGCGCATAGGGCGTATCCGTTCGCTTCCAGTACCGCAGCAGAAAATCCAGGGACATGGTGGGAGGGAATTTCGGCGCAGCGCCGAATCCGCCATTCCTTATGTCGTACTGCTGGGCGAGCGCCCTGTACGCGAGATCCAGCACGTGCGCATCCAAAACTCCCGCGCTGCGCGCGGAAACCATGGATGATCGGTAAATCTCGCGGAGCTGTGCTGCCGTTGTGGCTACGCCTTCACGCTTGTGGAGGTACGCATCGGAGACGCCGCCCAGAATCTTCCGAAAGGAAGGCATTCCGTGCCGGTCTTCAGGCGGATAGTATGTGCCTCCGTAAAACGGCTCACCCTCGGGGGTGAGAAAAACCGTCATCGGCCAGCCGCCATGTCCGGTCATTGCCTGAACGGCCTGCATGTAAATGGCGTCCAGGTCGGGCCGCTCCTCACGATCGACTTTTATGTTGATGAAATTCTCATTCATCACCCGCGCGGTCGCTTCGTCCTCGAAGGACTCATGCGCCATCACGTGGCACCAGTGACAGGCCGAGTATCCAATGCTCAGCAGGATCGGCTTGTCTTCTGCCTTTGCGCGCTCGAGAGCATCTGGTCCCCATTCATACCACTCGACCGGATTATCTGCGTGCTGCAGCAGGTATGGACTTGTAGCCTTGGACAGTCTGTTCGGCATTGCTGGAATCTACTCGGGCCAGGGAAAACAAACCAAAACTAGGAGTAAATGAGGGTGAAGGAGTCAATGAGAAGACTTGGGGGAACAACCCAAGCCGTGAACTGTCGTTCCCATCGTTCTTGCTTTTCTCATTGGCTCCTTCCCCCCTCATTTACTCCTAGTTTCAGTTTACCAACCGTCCCCCCGAAAAAATGCCTAAATTCCACAGGTGATGACTCTACTCTGGATCGCCCTTGGCGGCGCGTTGGGGAGTGTTCTGCGGTACGCGCTGGGCGGAGCGGTGCAGCGGTTTTCTGCGCGCGGGTTTCCAGTAGGCACCCTGGCCGTGAACGTGATCGGCTGCCTGATCGTCGGAATTCTGATTCACAAGCTCACGAATGACCAGGCTCATCCGGCGGCACGGGCCTTTATGGTTGTCGGCTTTTGCGGCGGGTTCACGACTTTTTCGACATTCAGCGCCGAGACAATCGGGCTGATGCTGGGCGGCGAGATGGGACGCGCTACTATATATGTGCTGCTCAGCGTAGGCCTGTGCCTGGCTGCGACCTGGGTCGGCATGAACGCCGGAAGGACGTTCCTGCGCTAGCCATGGGCGACCCGGCCTGCTGGTTGCACATCTTCGACGATTCAAACAATTCCGACAAAATGACAAACACAGATCAGTCACTGGACGCATTCTTCGAAAAAAATGACGCGCGGATGGAAGAGGAGCTTTTTGAGTTCCTGCGAATTCCAAGCGTGAGCGCAAAATCGGATCTCAACGCGGAAACAGCGCGGGCAGCCGACTGGCTCTGCAAGTCAATGGAAAAGATCGGACTCAAGTCGAAAGTCCATTTGACAAAGGGACATCCAGTTGTGGTGGGCGAGTGGCGGGGCGCACCGGGAGCACCGACAGTGCTGATCTATGGACACTATGACGTCCAGCCGCCGGAGCCGCTCGATCTCTGGACATCTCCTGCGTTCGAGCCGACAGTGCGCGATGGACGGATCTACGCGCGCGGCTCGGTTGACGACAAGGGTCAACTCTACCTCCACGTCAAGGCACTCGAGGCACACCTGGCTGTGCGCGGAAAGCTCCCGGTAAATGTCATCGTAGTCGCGGAAGGCGAGGAAGAAATTGGCAGCGAGCACCTCGAAGGATTCATTCGCGAGCACGAAGAGATGCTCAAGTGCGACGCCGTCGTGATCTCCGATTCGGCGATGTTCGCTCCGGGCCAGCCATCCATTCTTTCGTCACTGCGCGGATTGGCGTACTTCGAAATCAACGTTGTTGGACCTTCGGTTGATCTTCACTCGGGGGTTTATGGCGGGGCAGTCGTCAATCCGGCGATGGGCCTCGCGAGAATCCTGGCGACATTTCATGATGAAAACGGCCATGTGGCAATCCCCGGGTTCTATGACTCAGTAGAGGAGTGGGAGCCAAAGATCCGGGAGCAGATGCGAGACCTGCCCTTCGATGAGAACACCTTCCTGCATGAAACCGGAGCGTCTGCACTCGGAGGAGAAAAGGGATTCACGACGCTGGAAAAATTGTGGACCCGTCCAACCTGCGAAGTGAACGGCCTCCTGAGCGGCTACACAGGTGAGGGTGCGAAAACGGTACTCCCGTCAAAGGCGATGGCGAAAGTGAGTTGCCGGCTGGTGCCGAATCAGACGCCCGCCGAAATCGAGAAGCTGATGAAGGCGCACGTGGCCAAAGTGGCACCGGCGGGAGTGAAGGTTGACTGCAAGCACCTGCATGGCGGCAGTCCCTGGAAAGCCGAGCTCTCGGGTCCGATCTACGATGCTGCGCGGCGAGCACTGGCTACTGCATTCGACAAAGAACCCGTCATCGTCGGCGAGGGCGGCTCGATTCCGGTCGTCGGACATTTTGCCAGCATACTCGGCGCTCCCGTCCTGCTGGTTGGATTCGGTTTGCCCGGAGAAAATGCGCACGCGCCCGACGAATGGATCAGCGAGGAGAACTACCGGATTGGAATGCGCGCAATGGCCCGCCTCTGGGACGAGTTCGCCAAATCAGGCACCGCGTAAGAAACTTTTGGAGTGCCGGGGTCGTTTAAGGCAGCATGAGCCCGCTCGGCTGGATCCATGTAACGTTTGCGACTTCAGCGATGGTGATCGGTGCTGTCGTAGTCTTGCGTCCCAAGGGCACGCGCACGCACCGGGCAATCGGGTGGGCATACGTGACGTGCATGCTTGGCTTGAACATTACGGCCCTCATGATTTACAGGCTCTTCGGCCATTTCGGACCTTTCCACGTAGCCGCAATCGCGAGCCTCATTTCGGTTTCCGTGGGCATGTACTTCGTGATCGCCCGCCCAACAAAGAACTGGCTGGCACTGCACTACAGTTTCATGAGCTGGTCTTATGTCGGTCTGCTAGCGGCCGCGGCATCCGAGATCGGCACGCGAGTAGAGGCCTTTCACTTCTGGTGGGCGGTACTGATCGCGACTGTGCTGGTGGTTGGTTGCGGCGGGTTACTGGTCGTCCGCAACCAGCGGCGGATCCTCAAGCGGTTTGGAAAGCTGGCGACAGAACGTGTTGCCAGGAAACCGTATTCAAAAGAAACATCCTTGCGATAGCCTGAAAAATGCAGAGTATTGCTGCGGCAAAACTCACCTATCGCCACGAGAGGATGAATGCACCGAAGCTATTGGAGGCTCGCGCTCGCGGGAATCATCGCACTGGGCTGCGTTGACAGGAACGTGGTTGGACCGGAGCTCATTCCCCTCAGGCCGGCAGCAGTCCTGAGCGGATCTCCGATAGTGATCAACGAAGTGCTTGCCGATCCCAACGCCGTTGGGGACGATCGCGGAGAGTGGATCGAGGTGCACAACGCCGGATCCGCGGCTGTCAACCTGCAGGGCTGGACCATTCTGTCAGGAAATGATGGAGCTCACACAATCAGTGCTTCTCTCTCAGTCGCGGCAGGTGGATACGCGATTCTAGCTGAAGACGGGTCAAAGGCAAAGAATGGCGGCGTCGTCGCAAATTACGTTTATGGAACTGGATTGAACCTCGCCAACACAAATGATTGGGTCGCAATCCATGATGGCACCGGTGCGGCGGCTGACTCTGTCGCGTGGACTTCGTCAATCGCCGGGGCGAGCCGTGGCGTGAAGGATCCCGTCGCAGACAACACAGACGTGAATGGCGGAAACTGGCAGACCTCCACCACAGTGTTTGGCAAAGGCGACAAGGGAACGCCGGGGAAGGTAAATGATGGGTATATCGCCCAGCCACTGCCTGTAACGACAGTGACAGTTTCGCCAGCGACATCCTCGGTGGTTGTTGGAGCAACTCAGCAGTTCACGGCTACCGGCAAGGATGCGAACGGCGTTGTTGTTTCAACAACATTCACCTGGACATCGTCGAACAGTTCGGTAGCGACTGTCAGTTCCAGCGGACTCGCAACCGCTGTCGCGGCAGGCACTGCAACAATCACGGCCACATCGGCAAACGGAGTAGCGGGAACCGCGGTGCTCACAGTGACCACTGGTGGCGGTGGTGGAACAGCGCAGGAATTGGTCGTGCGTGTGCTCGATATAGGGCAGGGCGACGCAAACCTCATTACCAACGGTACGAGCAAGGTCATCATCGATGGAGGCCCCGATCCCGTGCGGTTTGGATTCCTTCTCGACTCACTTGGGCTGAACAACACAACTATCGATGTGGTAATCCTCTCGCACGAACACCAGGATCACCATTCCGGCCTGCGCGAACTGTTCAAGACATCGCGCAATATTACGATCGGCTACTTTTTTGAGAACAAGAACGTTTACAGCAACATTCAGCTCCAGGAGCTTCGCGATTCCATCAACGCGCGCGTCGGCCGCGGCACGCTGATCTACCGCGACAGCGACGATCCCTGCGTGAATGGCGCTCCGCTTTGTACCATTACGATGGACGGCGGCGCGAAGCTGCACGTGATGCGTCCGAATCCTGCCGGGACAACACCTAACAACAGGTCGACGCCGGTTAAGCTGGTAGGTCCCGACTCAACCAGCTTCTCGATGTGGTTTGCAGGTGACGCTGAGCACGAGGAGATTGGCTGGTTTGATACGGGAGCCAACTACGATGTGTCACCCGGGATGAAGGTCAATGTCCTCAAGTCTGATCATCATGGCAGCTGCAACGGTGTGATGAACAGGTATGCAGATCTGATTAATCCGGACTACGAGACAATGTCCGTTGGCGCGACCAACACCTTCGGTCATGTCCACAACCAGACAAAAACTCTCTGGAGTGCACGCGCAAAGCCATGGTATCGGACAGACCAGAATGGAACAATCACGTTTAGAAGTCCCGGCACTGTTGGCGGCGGCTACACAGTCGCTATCGGGAAGGGTGTTGCAAGCATGAACGGGAGTCCGGACGCAACTTCTGCGCAAACCCAGTGTAATCCCATTCCGTAGTGCTTTGATCGACCCTGAAACAGTCAAAGCCCCGCGGACCTTCGCGGGGCTTTTTCTTACAACTTGATTGGGCCGCCAGGGTCCTTGCTGCGGGGAGTCGAAGCCAGTTGGGCAGCCGACATTTTTTTCGCGGTGTCGGTTGCTCCGCGATCGATAGTGACCGTTATCGTTATCGAGCTTTCAGAATCCCGCCGGGTAGATACCTGGCACACGTCACCCTCCCTGACTCCGGTGGGAAGGAGGAATCGCGGAATGTGATGCGGAATACCGGCGCCCTGCTCAACCGCGGCGGTGTTTTCCTCCAATGCGTCCACCATCCATCGAACCAGTTCCGGATTCATTCTACCACCCCTCTCTTTCCTGAAGGCGCGTGATGTGCGCCGTATGGTGCCGGCAATGCCAGGCATACATCGATAGCACCTGGTCGAGCGAAATGAAGCGCTTGTGCTCGGGATGAACGAATCCCCTGGCTTTGAAATCCCCGATTGGAACTGATTTCCAGACCCGCACCCAGCGATCGTGTAGTGACTCAAGCAGTTTAAGTGAAACTTCGATCGGTGCTTCGCTGTCGGGCAGCTCCGCCCACGCTGCTTCGTCGTACGGCTTGATCGTCGGTTTGTCTTCTGTCAGCGCGAGCTTTAGCCGGCAGAACGCATTCATGTGACTGTCGCCAAGATGGTGGACGACCTGGCGAACTGTCCAACCGCCATCGCGGTAAGGAGTGTTGAGTTGTTCGTCGGACATTCCCTTCACGGCGTTACGAAGAATGTTCGGCGCAGCCGCGATTGTCTCAATGAGTTTAGGATAGTCTGCTTCATCGATAGTCGCGTCGAATGAGTTTTTTCCGACTGGGTATCTGAGATCGTCCACGGGCTGCTCGCGATTATTTGCCAGAACGATAATCAGGCTGTTGACTTTGCTACAAGCCTTTTCTGGCGACTGCCTTCTCACTCTTGAACGCGAGGCGAGCTTCAACCTCGGCCAACGGAACCCAGGCAGCTTCGTTTACTTCATCGTCGTGATCCGCAACGTCGCCGGCAACGTACTTCATGAGAAAGAAGTAAACGAACTTGTGATACCGCACCCGCTGGCCGTCGCGCGTTGCCTGGTACCAGTACTCGACTTTGTCCAGCAGCCTCACGATCTCCGCGTCCACACCGGTCTCTTCGCGCACCTCTCGAATAGCCGCTGCCTCAGGCGCTTCACCCTTGTCGATTAGCCCTTTCGGCAGTTGCCATCGAGGTGGGCTACCGACCGATATAAGAGCGACCTGAGCTTCGGTGCCTGATCCGCGGACAACAATTCCACCAGAAGATATTTGTGTTTCAGTCGGAATCTTCAAATGCGCGGAACTCTCATTGACTCATTCCCTCTTTTACTCCTATTCTAGAAGCGCCACTCGCGAATCAGGAAAAGGCCGAGCACTGAGGTGGTGGAGGGGTCACGCGGTGCGAGCGACGGTTCCTTGAGCAGGAAGCGCGGCTCGAAGGAAGTCTCCAGGCGATAGCCGCGTGTTCCGCCAAAGCGGTGTTCAAGTCGCAGGCCGGGGCGCTTCAGCGCTTCCGGATCGGGGCGAGCCTGAATCGAGACAAATGTGTGCGTCTTGATGTACTTGCCGAACTCCACTTCAGTTGCGCGGAGGAATGACCCCACGTCCGACTGAACATCGGCCGGAGTGATGTTGAACACATCGGCACCGAGTGATTGAGCAGCTTCGCCGGCGAACTCGTCGGCGGCCACTCCGATAGCCACAGCGGCAAGTTGCTTGGTCGCGAGCGCGGCACTCGTGCCTACGAGACCTCCGCTTGTCCCGCCCTCGAGTTGTAGCAGCGATGCAGACGGCTTTCCGAAGGCGAGGTAGGCCAGCAGGTCACTCTGGGGAATTGGCGGCTGTGCATCGCTTTCCAGCGCGATGGTCGGGTTGCGCATCGTTCCGCCGAGAACGATGCGGATGCGAATTGCTTCCCGGGTAGGAAGGCGAACTTCATATTCGGCGGTTCCCTGAAGTGCAGGATTTATTTCCTGCTGGTTTATGAAGGTCGCCGAGCCCCGTTTAATCTGGAACCGCTTGGTGAGGAAGTTGTACTCGCCGCGCTCGGACAGGATTACTCCGTCGAGCAGCAGGGACTCTTTTGCGCGATTCACGCTCACGAGAAGGTCGCCGTCGCTGTAGATCTCGACGTTTGCATCGCGGTTCCGGACGAAAACATCGCGGTCGATGCGAAGGGCGACGTCCATGCGGAGGTTGGCCAGGAGCGGCGACTGCGTCGGGAAAATCTCCTTATTCGTGGCGACTGCCGTATCCAGCACGCTGAAGAGGGCAGGATCATCGCGTCCGATCACGTTGCTCTTTTTGGCTTCGGGGATGTAGATCACGCCATCGCGGACACGGACCGCACCGGTCACATAGGCATTGCCGAACGGCCCTACGATGGTGAGCGTGGAGGCTGCGCGGATATTTCCGAGGTGGTTGTTCAGGACCCGCGCATTGTCGGACTGGACCCGGAGATCCAGTGCGGGGCTTTTCATGTCCGCGATCCCAATCCCCCCGCGCACGGAGATTCGCCCGTTGCTGTTGCCCGCTATCGAGTCAATCACGATAGTGTCGGACAGAAGCCGGATGGACGCATTGATCTGCTTGACATCAATACCGGCAGGTACGATGCGTGCCGCACCGTCAGCCAGCTTGAACTCGCCGGTGATACGCGGCTTGTTCAGCGTACCCGCGACCTTCACGTTCGCAGTGGTCTTGCCGCGAACATTGGTGACGATGTCGTTGAACGACGGGATCAGGTCGAGAGGCAGGCTGTCAGCCGTTACGTTCAGGGCAATCTCGCGATTCGTCGGGAAGCGCGAGCCTGTGACACCGGTGAGCGCGAGATTAATTGGGATCGTCCCTTCTGCGACGAGCAGTCCCGGATGCAGGTGCATGCCCGCCTGGAGCAGCTCCGCTTTTCCTGTCAGCGTCTGGTTCGCGTAGCTGACAGTTCCGTGAACTTCTGGAATCTTTGTTCCGGCATACACGAAGTTTTCCGTTCCGAAGCTGCCGCTGAAGGTTGGGGCGGCCGCAGTGCCCGCAGCCTTCATGTCGAGTGAAACGAAACCGCTCGCCGGGATGTCGCTTTCGAGGAGTGCAATTGCGTCCCCAACATTGAAGTTGTCGACTGCAAGCTGGAAGCTCGCTGGTCCTGCCTTGGGGATCAGCCCGTCCAGGAAGATGCGGCCATTGGCGCGGTTCCGGAGTTCCAGGTGCTCCACATCGACTCCCGCAGTTCCCCAATGGATCGTCGAGGCCTGAGTGCTCTTCCAGAGTGTAGTGTCGAACTTCAGCTGGAGGTCATTCAGGCGCACTTCATTGCGGTTCTTGTCGAGCAGGTAATCCGCATTGAGCGAATAATTGCGCGCGTTGTCCTGGCGGATTGTGAGCTCCGCGGTGCCGCGCGGTTTCTGGTAACCGATCTTCGCGGTGACACTATCCATCTGGAATCCCGCTGCGACAACGTTCGAGGCGACTGCATTTACTTTCACGGAAGACGTCGGAGTTGTCGCATTCAGCCACTCGTAGTCTGCGGTGAACGCATTAACCGTATTTCCCCGCGCTATGACATCCTTGCCGCTCGCCGTTCCGCGCAGGCCGAAGTTTCTGATGTTTCCCGTTGCAACGCCATCTGCGCGGACTGTTCCCGAGAGAATCCTGTTCGAAACCACCCTTGGCGTGTCCACAACTACAGCCGGCAGGGTGCGCCCTGTGACAGCGCGCTCGACTTCGGTCTTCTTGTCCAGTGCCGCGGAATCTGCTTTCGCCTTCGCCATGCGGCGGGCCAAAATGCCAGGGCGGGGAAGTGTCGCGCCTGTGTCCTGCCCCGGAATCCAGCCTGCGAATTTCGCGAGCGAATCAATGGCGACATGATAGCGGAGCTCGCCGCTCGTGCCGGGACGGAGACCGAAGGTCCCAGCGGCCGTTGCAACCCCTTCCTGCAGCGTCACTGTCGCAGTGTCCACGTTTGCCATGCCATTGGCTATGCGCACGCGCACCTGTGCGCCCTCAACCGAGAGCGTGTCATAGCTGGACGCGGATACATCTGCGATGATAGTGGACGTCATCGTGGCCGGATCGGTACCGCGGCCTTTCGCCGACGCAAATGCCGTGATCGAAGTTCGTGGTGCCTTTGAAATGATCGCGTTCGCGTTGAACAGGTTTGCGTTTGCTGTGAGGTCGTATCCCTTCTGTCTGCTCGCCAGATCCATGCGTCCGCGCAACGTCATGGAGCCGCCGTCGGAAAACCCGAGATCTGCGTTGACTGCGAAATCACGCAGCGATCCAACAAGCCTGAATGGACCGGACGCCGAACCGCGCAACCCGACCTTCGGTGCGAACTGACCAACTGTCGCCAGAGAAAGAGGTCGCAATCTCGCGTCGATGTCGAACCATGGAGTGCCCGCCATGCGAAAGCCGGCTCGGCCAACGACATTGGATCTCCCGGTGCGATCGACATGCGTCACATCGCCCTGCGCGCGCATGAGGCCGTCGGTTTCACCGTTGAGGGTTACCGGACCGGTAAGCGTGCCGCCCACCGGGAGCGTCGGCATCCACTGTTTGAGCAGTGCAACCTGCAATGGCATCAGGCGTAGCTTGAGATTTGATGTGCTGACTGACTTCGGAAAGAACCCGACTTCTCCATTGGCGATCACCCTATTCACGCCGGAGCGCGGATCCCGGAACGTCACGTCACCATCCACAAGCAGCGCGTGCTGGCCGCCCGCTGCCTTCAGGTGGCCTGCCAGTATCCCGTGTCTGGGCGGCACCGCCCAGGGGAGGATCCGCTGAATGAGATGCGTGTCGAGGTTGGTCGCGCGCATGTCCGTGCCGTGCAGGGCGAATGTGTCAGCAACGAATGTGATACCAAAATCACCCCACATGTGCGAGCTGTTGAGCGTCAGGTCGGCGTTGGTCGCCTGATATTTTTCGACGCCGTTCTTCCAGTCGAGAGTAAAATCCATCTTTCCCGATCCCACTTCCGGAATGGGAGGATGAATCCAGCGGAGATCGGCAGAGGCAACTTTCGGCGACTTGAGACGCAGCCACATGTTGCCGTTGTTTACGGAGTACATGCCGTCGCCGGCGATATTTGATCC